>JAUVQU010000223.1 GCA_030597965.1 Cellvibrionaceae bacterium | reverse complement strand
ACGCTCAATCAACCCCTTACCTCCGCGCGGCACAATCACATCCACATACTTGCTCATAGTAATCAACTCACCCACCGCAGCACGGTCGGTCATTTCGATCACCTGCACAACGGTTTCAGGCAAACCCGCAGCCGCCAAGCCCTTCCGTACACAGGCCGCAATGGCCTGGTTCGAGTTAATCGCTTCGGAGCCGCCACGCAAAATCGTGGCGTTGCCAGACTTTAAACACAGGCTCGCCGCGTCAATCGTCACATTAGGACGAGACTCATAAATAATACCGATCACACCCAAAGGCACGCGCATCTTGCCCACCTGAATACCGCTAGGGCGCTGGCTCATGCCAGTAATTTCACCGCAGGGGTCCGGCAGAGCCGCCACCTGGCGCAAGCCTTCAATCATACCGTCAATCACCGCATCGTTTACTTCCAGGCGATCAAGCAAAGCCGCATCCAGGCCGTTCTCACGACCCGACTGCATGTCTTTCTGGTTTTCAGCGATCAGCGTGGCACGCGCATCGCCTAAAGCATCAGCAATAGCCAGCAGTGCGGCGTTTTTAACGCCAGTACTGGCCGCCGCAATTTGGCGAGAAGCAGCACGGGCGTTACGACCTAAAGTGGTCATGTATTGTTGAATGTCCATGTTTCATCCAAGAATCTAAATCAATAAGCGGCGCATTATACCTGCATCTGCTGGCACATACCTCCGCTAAATAGAGGGTGTTGAACAACCAGTCCGCAAGCAGTGAAGCATCGTAACTGAAGGTCGGGGTTTAATCCGGCCTACACAACCACAACAAGTTTCAATTACTCACTACCCAAACGTTCCACACGATCGGCCAGGTGCTCCAACCGTAGAATCGGGTCACCAAGGGATAGCAACGCCACTTTATCGGGCGCACTCAGCGGCAATAGTTGACACAACTGCCAACCTAACTGACGCGCATCTTTCGGCGACTTCAAACCCAAAGGCTGCACCGCAGGATGCTGCGATAATTCGGACAGCAAAAGTTCTAAGCCATCAAAATCTTCCGGTATGGGCTCTATCGGTTCATCGGGTAACCATTCCACCTCGGCCTGTAACTGATTCAGCGCCCCCACTTCCGTGGATTTCACCGTAAATTTTCTCCGCCCTTCAATACGAATACCCAGCAAACCATTGGGCAACGGCTCAAAATCAATAATTTTGGCCTCCACCCCAAAATTGAAAATCTGAGCACCCACACCGACCTCTCGCCCTTCACGAATCTGCACCACACCAAAAGTTACCTGTTCTTTAAAGCAAAGGCTCACCAATTTGAGGTAACGAGGCTCAAATATCTGAAGGTCCATAAACTGCTCAGGGAACAACGCCTCAGCAAGGGGGAAAAGCGGCAAGCGTGCCATATCAATCAACCTAATTTGTCTGTGCCACCAGCTTAACACTCGCCACACTATTTCGCCGAAGCGCAATGAGAGAGACATGAAACGGAAGATGAAAGCTGGGGTTCTCACTACAACGTGTATTAAATGCCTTCAGGTGGAGTTCAGGTTGGAAGAGGTACATTAGGCTCAAGATTAACAAAACCCACTAAGGGGCCGGATCATGAGCACCAAAACTCGCAATACACGCCAAATGACAAGCCTTGTCCTAAGCGTCCTGCTTATCGCCACATCAATCAATGTGCACGCTGAAAACAAGCACCACAAACCCCGTAATCACCATACGGACTATGCTCGCGTGACGAATGTCGACCCTGTCTATAAAACCGTCAGCCACCGCATACCCGAGCAAAGCTGCTGGATAGAAACCTCTTACGAACCCGTGTACAGGGGACACCAACCAGGAACACCCATGATTCTAGGCACACTTATTGGTGGTGCTATTGGTAATAAACTGGGCCACAGCAACACGAACAAAAAAGTAGGCGCTGTTGCAGGTGCTATTCTGGGTGGCAGCATTGCCAGTGATATAAACCATAAAAACAACAACCACACGGTCGCGCACGACCAGGAAGTTTGCGACACCGTTTATAGAACCGAGTATGAAGAACTGCTGGTTGGCTATGATGTGAGTTATCGCTACCATGATCGCCATTACACTTCGCGCATGAACGAACATCCCGGCAAACGTATTAAGGTCGAAGTTGCTGTGCGTCCGGTATATTATTAAGCGACACCCATGAAGAGTGGTCACCCATGAAATTCTATCCACTAATAATAAGCGTATTGTTTCTCTGCCTGAGCGGGACCAGCCACGCCGCATCCCATGAGCACCCTGCAGTGAAAATCCACTGGGCGCAGACTCATCAAGCTGCACCCTTTCAACCCGTATCACCGCGGCACAGAACATATCAATTACGGGCACATCCACTGCTGGCTCAGCGCATCGAGCGTCGTGTGATCGAGCGCCGTCAGATCACTACGACCAAGAAACCTCGCCCACACACCTTACGGGATACTGGCGGTCACCGAGCAAAATCCCGAAAACAAGCCGCGGACATTACACGCCAGTACTATGGTGGAAAAGTACTCAAAGTGGATAAAGCACCTGGGCACTATCGAGTAAAAGTGTTGCGTGATGGCCGCGTCAGCTATCACAATGTTCCCGCCAAATAAATAATAAGAGCACACTTTTATGCACCTATTAATTGTTGAAGACGAAGCGCAATTACAATCACAAATTCGTCAACAGATGGAAGATTTAAACTACACTACCGACACCGCCAGCGATGGTCGAGAAGGCTTGTATTACGGAGAAGAATACCAATACGATCTGGCTATCATTGATCTGGGCTTACCCGAGATTGATGGCATTGAATTAATTCGTCGTTTGCGTAAAAACGAAAAGACCTTCCCCATTTTAATTCTCACTGCACGCGGCGACTGGCAAGACAAAGTGGAAGGATTAGAAGCCGGTGCCGATGACTATCTGGTAAAGCCTTTCCATACTGAAGAGCTGCGCGCCCGCGTTCAGGCCCTGCTGCGTCGCGCCGCAGGACAAAGTACAAACACCTGGCAGTTTGGCCCCGTCAGTATAGATATAGAAAAAAAACTCGTACAACTGAATGGCGAAACCGTCGAATTAACCAGCTACGAATTCAATACACTGGAATATCTTGCTCGCCACCAGGGCAAAGTTATCTCCAAGAGCGAACTCACCGAGTACCTGTACGCACAGGACTTCGAACGTGACAGCAACACCATCGAAGTATTTGTGGGCCGTCTGCGCAAAAAAATAGATTTGGATAAAGACCAGCCACTGATTCGTACCGTGCGTGGCCAAGGCTATCGATTTGAACCCCACGATTAACCCTAATAGAGCCACGTCCAAGCGATCGTTATGGCTTGATCGCAACTCATTACAGGGTCGACTATTTTTAGCGACTCTTATTTTGCTGCCGGTATTTTTAAGTGCTAGTGGTTATTTATTGGATCGTGCCTTTCAACAAAACCTACGCTCATCTGAATCAGCACAACTGCAAACTCAACTTTATATATTACTCGGCGCAACCGAATGGCAAGACGGTAAACTCTGGCTACCCGATGAATTACCAGAGCCAAAATTCTCAGCCGTAGACTCCGACTTATACGCACAAATATCCAACGGCCAACAAAATATTCTGTGGCGCTCGCTTTCACAGGAGTACATAGACACCCCACCACCAACCGACACACAAGCCTTGCATACCGGCGAGGAAACCTTTGCCAAAATCCATTCAGAAGACACCGTCAATCATGATTATTACAGCTATCGCTACGATGCCATCTGGGAAACAGATCAAGGCAAAGAACAGCCATTACGTTTTGAAATCTTCCATCGTACCAACGAATACAACAACAAACTTAGACAATATCGCCAGCAATTAATGTTAAGTTTACTGCTCCTCAGCGTTGGTCTGATCAGTACACAATTAATCATTACACGTTGGGGCTTACAGCCTTTATCACTCCTCGCTCGAAATTTAAAAAATCTTAGCAGTAATGAAGCAGGGCAACTAGAAGGCCATTATCCCGCAGAAATTCAGCCCGTCACTGACAGTCTTAACCACGTACTGACCACTGAAAAAAATCAACGTGAGCGTT
>JAUVQU010000144.1 GCA_030597965.1 Cellvibrionaceae bacterium | reverse complement strand
TTATTACATCTCTTTCGCCATAATCTCTTTGAGTGTGCTCGATGGGCAGCCATTAACAGCCAGTGTGGTGTCCAGAGCTAGCAGGCCCATTTTGTAATAACTCTTAGTGCCTTCACTCATGCCCGGCACGGATGGAATGGTGAAGCTGGAAGCCTCGGCTACGCCGGATAGAACACCTTCCCATAGTTGAGCGGTTGGCAGATTCTGGTCGACTGTGCTCATCACAGTATTTGAAGCCTGACAAAGGGTGATGCCTTCTTCTGCGGTTGCGGCGGTGCTGCTGCCTTGGTTCATACAGGCGGTTAATGCTGAGGCGGCGACAAGAGTCAGGGCGATTTTATGGACTTTCATTGTGTGGTTCCTGTTTAGTAGGTTTATTGCTTATTTTATAGTTTATTGATTGTCTCGTAGTTTATTATTCCACAGTGTATGCCAAAATTGTACGATGGGTTCGTTACGGCCGATAATAAAATCGTTACCGGCGGCGGCTAAACCTTGCTGGCATTCTTCCGCTACGGGTAGATCCTCATTTTTAAATACATCGCCGCCAAATTCATAGGCGGCTTTGGCATTTTCAAGGTTGCCTAAATCACCACATGCACCCGTGTAGTAAACGATGCACTTGTCAGGAGTGCCTCCTGGCTCTACGCGAATCATTTGAGCGTCTACCGGATTTTTCACAATCACCGTGCCTGGGAATAGGGTGTGGTTAATAGCACCTTCAATATAGTTGGGCCAGTTGTCTTGAGGCTCATTGGCCAGTCTTTCCAATCCTTTAAAAGCGAAGGCCCAACGACTGTGCTCGCCAAAGGTGTCGAATACGGCATTGGCTGCCATCATCTGCGCCACGCTGTTTCTGTGCACGGTGGCAAAGTGATAGCTCTCATGGCTGAGGCCGGTGACCAGTTTCCAGTTGGCGTTGACTTCATAGCGGCGGGTTTCAATGTGGTGCACATCATTAAAATTAAAGCCGCTGAATTCGCCTTCTATTTCGGATAATGCGTTATCAACCGTTGCCTGTGGCATGTCGTGCTTTAGTCCCACCACAATCAGGCTTGAGCCAATAGACACAGGTAATGATTTTAAAGAGCAGCTGGCATCAACGGTATGAAAGCAGCTGGCTTTAGGGCGACCTTTAAGTTCACCGTCTAATCCATAGGACCAGCCATGAAAGTGACAGTTTAAACGGCTTTTTTCACCGCGATCATGGGCAACCCGTGCGCCCTTGTGGGCGCAGGCATTAACGAACGCTTTAACTTCGTTATTTTCTGTTCGGGTTACCAGTACGGGTACGCCACAGATTTCGGCGGTGAGGTAACTGCCCGGTTTGGCAATCTCGCCGGCAAAGCCAATGACCTGAGGTGTATTTAAAAAGAATTGCTGGCGCTCTTGCTCGTGGCGCTCAGGGCAAAGGAAAGCAGAGGCCGACTCACGTATTTCTTCAGGTGCTTCTTCAGTTGAGTTGTTCTCTAATTGCGTGATGAGTCTTTGGGTCAACGCAAGAATATCGGATCGCTGCATATTGATTATCTTCTGGTATAAGGTCTCGTGGTACAGGCTCTTTTGTTATAGTTTGTTTATCTTGCTCTTTTTATAATGGAAGCACCATGCCTGACCATGCCAATCCAGCTATCAATATCTTTCTGGCCGATTATGCCGATTCACAACAGGCGCACGATATCGGCTGGTTGTTGAATGAATACGCCAAAGACCCCATGGGCGGTGGTGCTGCCTTACCGGGAGAAATTACGGCTAACCTGGCCACGGAGTTGGGTAAGCGCCCCTATGCGTTTACTGTTTTATGTTACGTCGATGGTGAGCCCGCCGGATTGATTAATTGTTTTGAGAGTTTCTCCAGCTTTTACTGCAAGCCTTTAGTGAATGTTCATGATGTGGCGATTGTAAAAGAATGTCGTGGTATGCAGCTCAGCCAGAAAATGTTGGGGTTGGTCGAGGAGGAAGCGCTCCGGCGCGGCGCCTGTAAGTTAACGCTGGAAGTCTTGTCGGGTAATCGTGTGGCGCAGGGGGCTTATATCAAATACGGCTTTGAGGCGTATAAGCTCAGCCCAGAGGTGGGATCGGCGCAGTTTTGGCAGAAGCTTTTATAGGGGTTAGTTCTAAGTTAGCTATAACGCTTACGCTCCTCACTCGGATTAATATTAAACCGCTTTAAGTAAGAGCGGGTGAAGTGACTTTGGTCACTGAATCCTGTTTTTTGTGCGATCTCTCCCAAGCTGTTGTTCGTTTCTAGAATCAACAACCTCGCCTGATCCAATCTCACCTCGGTAATGTACTGTCTGGGTGTTTTGCCTGTGTGTTTTTTAAATCGTCGCTCAAGAGCGCTCACTGATAGGCAGGTTACTTGCGCCAACTCGGTGACGGTAATGGCTTCCATGTAGTGGGCGCGGATGTACTCAACCGGGGCGTTTAAATCACGGAAGGGGGCATCTTCAATGTCTGTGACTTCTGTGTGACGGGTAATGCCGAAAGTGCCGATGATGTTGTCGTTGTAATCATAGACAGGCCATTTAGATGTTAAGAACCAAGACGTGGCTTTACCTCGCTCATTTAAAAGTTCCAGACGATCAGTGATTGTTTCACCAGACAACACCCGCTGATCATCCTTGATGTATCCATCCACCATGTGCGCTGGCGCCAGGTCGATATCGGTTTTACCCAATATGTCATCTATATTTTTTAGGTGGAAGCGATTTAAAAATAATTGGTTAGCGGCGACAAAATAGCCATTCGTATCTTTGAGCCAGGCATGGGTGTCGGGCAGGGCGTTAAGTAACGGGAAGCCTGATTGTGCATCGTTGAGGGATTGCATGACTACTTTTGGCATTTTTGCTCTCTGCGCCGAATTTATACAAATAATAAATGATTTTATACAAGATTGACCAGCACTGCTGAGTTTTACTAGAACAATAAAAATAACAAAGTGATGACGATCATTGTCAGAGGCGTTAATGGCTAAAGTCAGAATGGGTATGGTCGGAGGTGGCGAAGGCGCTTTTATTGGCGCTGTACACCGCATGGCGGCTGGAATTGATGGCGAGATAGAGCTGGTCTGCGGTGCTTTTAGTCGCAATACGGAACGTTCATTGCGCTCCGGTTTGTCGCTCCATTTGCCCGAATCAAGAATTTACGCTGATTATCATCAAATGATGCAGGCTGAGGCGGCGCGCCCAATTGATGAGCGCATGCAGTTCGTTGTTATTGTCACGCCCAATCATCTACATTTTCCCATAGCCAAGGCCGCGCTTGAGGCTGGTTTTCATGTGCTATCCGATAAGCCTGCCACCTTAAACCTGGAAGAAGCTGTAGCGCTGAAAGAGATAGTGAGCCGAACAGGGCAGCTTTACGGCTTAACGTATACCTATACGGGCTACCCGTTGGTTAAAGAGGCGCGCGCGCGAATTCAGGCTGACGCACTGGGTAAGATCAGAAAAGTGGTTGTTGAATACCCGCAGGGTTGGTTGTCTACAGCAGAAGAGAATACTGATAACAAGCAGGCCGCATGGCGATTAGACCCAAAGCAGGCAGGCATCAGCAGTTGCATGGGTGACATAGGTGTACACGCGGCTAATTTGGCGGAGTACGTCAGTGGTTTACGCATCACTGAAATGTGCGCAGACCTTACTTCGTTTGTGAATGATCGAGCGCTAGATGATGACGGTTCTATACTGTTGCGTTTTGAGCAGGGTGCCAAAGGCGTATTGATGGCCAGCCAAATCAGTGCCGGAGAAGAGAACTCGCTCAAGATTAGAGTCTACGGTGAACTGGGCGGATTGGAATGGCATCAAATGGAGCCAAATACCCTGTTGATGAAGTGGCCTGATCGTCCAACAGAAATACTGCGTACTGGTGCGAATTATTTAAGCCCGCTCGCCCAGGCAAATACACGAACCCCTATGGGTCACCCTGAAGGGTATATAGAAGCCTTTGCGAATATCTATATGGCGTTTATTGCCAGAATACGAGGCTGTGAAGATCATGGGGATGATATTCGTGCAGACGATTGCCCCGGTATCGATGAGGCATTAAGAGGTATGGCGTTTATTGAATGCGCTGTTGCCGCAAGCGTTAGTGATGTTAAATGGCATACATTGCCTAAAACCTTTTAAGAGAATAATAAGATGAAAGGTCCTGCAATTTTTTTAGCTCAATTCCTCGACGATAAGCCGCCGTTTAATACGTTGGCGGGCGTTGCTCAGTGGGCGGGTGAATTGGGCTATAAAGGCATTCAAATGCCAACACTTAATGCTCACGTTTTTAATTTAGCGCGTGCCGCTGAAAGTAAAACCTACTGCGATGAAGTGAAAGGTATTTGCGCAGAGTACGGTGTAGAAATCAGTGAGCTATCCACCCATTTGCAGGGGCAGTTGATCGCAGTGCATCCCGCCTATGATGAGCAGTTCGATAATTTTGCACCCGATGCTCTAAAAGGTAATCCAAAGGCAAGACAGGCCTGGGCGGTAGAGCAGTTGATGCTGGCAGCCAAAGCCAGTGAGAATTTAGGTCTTAATGCTCACGCCACTTTTTCTGGCGCATTACTTTGGCAATCTGCTTACCCATGGCCGCAGCGTCCTAATGGCCTGGTAGAGGCTGGTTTCAAAGAGCTGGCTGGACGCTGGTTGCCGATTCTTAATGCCTATGACGACGCGGGTGTAGATCTCTGTTATGAAATTCATCCCGGTGAAGACTTACACGACGGTGTGACCTTTGAGCGCTTTTTAGAAGCGACAGGGAATCATGATCGCTGCCATATTCTCTATGATCCCAGCCATTTACTTTTGCAGCACTTGGATTACGCTCGGTTCATTGATATCTACCATGAGCGCATAAAAATGTTCCATGTGAAGGACGCTGAATATATTCCTAATGGTCGCTCCGGTGTTTACGGTGGTTACCAGAGTTGGGTGGATCGTCCCGGGCGTTTCCGTTCGTTGGGTGATGGCCAAATAGATTTCGGTGCTATTTTCAGTCGCTTTGCTCAATACGGCTACGAAGGTTGGGCTGTTTTGGAATGGGAGTGTTGTTTGAAGCATCCAGAAGACGGTGCCGCTGAAGGTGCCCCATTTATTAAAAAACACATGATTCGCACAACAGACAGGGCGTTTGATAATTTTTCCGGTGGTTATGCTGATGAGCAAAGTAATCGTCGCATACTGGGGTTGGAAGAATCCGCTCCGTTAACCATGATAAAAAGAGCAGATAAATGAATCAGCCACAACTAGATCGCAAGCGGCTTTATCACATTGGAAATCTTTCAATTTTCATGATTGGTTTGGGTTTTGCGGTTCGCGCCAATATTGCTCCTAATCTTCAGTCTGATATTTATAATCACATCGATCTTGCCAATTCAGCGGCCATGGTGGGTGAGGCATTGGGCATCACCTTTACAGGCTTTGCTTTAACGCTTTTGTTTGGCAGTGCCCTGGTTGATTTGATTGGTATGAAACGCATGTTGTTGCTTTCAGCTTTGGGCTATATCGCCGGTGCGGCTGGTCTGCTGGCGGCGGCTATGATGCCGGTAAGTGGCAGTGTCGAAACATTGGTACTGATTAGTTTGCTGCTCACGGGTTTGGGTTGGGGGGCGGTTGAAGCGGCGTCTAATCCTATGGTCGCAGCACTTTATCCTGAAGAAAAAACGGATCGCCTGAATAAGCTTCACGCATGGTGGCCAGCCGGTATTGTGGTGGGCGGATTATTGGGTGTGGCTATGTCCTCAATGGGGCTACCGTGGGAGTTGAATGTGTTTATCTTGATGCTGCCTTCATTTGTATTGGCATGGATGGTGGCAACAACGAATTTTCCTGTGACAGAACGTGTGGCATCCGGTGTTAGCTACGGTGGCATGTTGATGGAGTTATTTAAACGCCCACTGTTTTGGGTGTTTTGGGTGTGTATGTATTTAACCGCTGCGGCGGAATTGGCGCCGGGCCAGTGGGTCAACATTTCCCTTTCTAATATTGTTGGCATGCAGGGCATCTTGC
>JAUVQU010000107.1 GCA_030597965.1 Cellvibrionaceae bacterium | reverse complement strand
AGGAATGAGTGATGAATATTAATCGCGCGCCCTTTTAATTTTTCACACAAGTCATTCGATAAAATTTGCATATAACGCGCCAGCGCTAAAAAATCCGCTTTGCTGTCATCCATAATCTGGAGAATTTGAGCTTCCTGTTCTGGTTTGGTTTCTTTCGTTACAGGCAGATAGTGATACGGAACACCATACCACTCGGTTAAAGAGCGCATATCTTCATGGTTAGACACCACACCGACAATATCAACGGGCAAGGTTCCGCGCTTATAGTTGTTTAATAAATTATTGAGACAATGCCCCCACTGCGAGACCGCAATCACCAGACGTGGTTTATAAGCCTTGTCGTGTAATTCCCAGGTCATATCGTAGCGATCTGCCACTACCTGAAATGCAGAGGTTATACCACTGAGGCTTTTAGTCCCCTCCACAGATTCCAATACGGTGCGCATAAAGAACCGGCGTGTATGCGTATCTTCATACTGCGAAGACTCGCGAATATTAAAACCCTGCAAGGCAAACAAGTTAGCCACCGCCGCCACAATACCCGGTTTATCCGGGCAACTGAATTTTAAAACTATGTCGGTAACGGCACTCATTTCTAACCTATTAATGTCTATTTAAAAGATGACGATACCCAATGCGCCAACCCCTGACAAGGCAGGCCGCTATAAATAAAAGCTCAATACAACCGGGATGATCATTAACGAAATTACCGTCGACATAACAACCACCCCCGCCACAGCCTGAGGGTTACGTTCGTAGCGCAAAGCCAGTATGTAATTAAACACCGCAGCTGGCATCGTTGCCTGCAAAAGAATAACACCGCGAGTGACCACGTCATCCACAGAAAGCCATTCACAGGCCAGCCAGGCGACCAGCAAGCTACCCAACACCCGGATCACACTGAAAACCAAGGCATGGGGCCAGTCAGAAACTTTCAGTGTCACCAGAGACACCCCAAGCGTTAAAAGCATCATGGGAATAGTCAAACCGGCTAGTAGACCAACCGTATTACTGATCCACACCGGCAGCGACCACTCAAAGATCGCAACGCAAAGACCTATAACAAAAGCATAGAGTATGGGTTGGCGCGCCTGCTCTTTAATGCGCTCCATGGCACTGCCTCGACCATGAGTGACCACGGCAATACCCAGCGTAAAGTGGGCAACCAGCATCACCAGAAAAAAAACCATTGCAAGCGCCAAGCCCCGCTCACCAAAAGCAAACAAGCACAGAGGAAGCCCCATATTGCCGCTATTAGGGAAAAGTAACGTCGGTAAAAACGTTGAAAGGTCAACTTTCATTAGTCGGATAATGGTTACGCCAATAACACCAAGCACCACCAACACCACAAGCGCTACCAGCATTACCTGCTGCAGCGCCCCAAAATCAGAATCAATCCTGGAAAAAGTATTAATAACCAACGCCGGGGCGCCGATATTCATTACAATTCGGCCAATAAACTCAGCAGGATAATAACTTCCGGACTTCGCCCAGAAAGCACCAATACCCGCAATCAAAATGACAGGCGCGATTACCGCAAACAATTCATTCCACATATCATACTCACGCCATCACAGCGTTTAGTCACATATCAATTGGGAAGTATTAAAGCACACCCAAAAGGAATATAGGCGGAAGGTAAAATAGTTTCACGTCTAGCTCTGGCCGCCCACGCTGGTATCCATTACTCTATTCATCTACCTGCTTAATTGATGAATTCTAAAAGGCACTTGTATGCTCTTTTCACGCTTCGTTGTCATTGCCACTGGGCTCATTTTTGGCAGCTACGGTATTGGCTGCGTAATTGACCCAGCCCTACCCGCTGAATATATGGGCGTAGCCCTTGGCGATGCCGGCGGCAAAGTTGAGTTCATGGCGATGTATGGTGGTCTGCAGGCTGGCCTCGGCGGACTGCTTATCTACCTGGGCTGTAAAGCTGAACAAGTCGATCAGGGATTAAAGCTAATTATTGTCATCATTGGCTCACTGGCTACGGTTCGAATTGCAGGGCTAGTGGTTCATGGGACTGACGATTATAATTTTGGAGCGGCCTGCTATGAAGCCACCACAACCATCTTGGCGCTAGTAGCACTGAAATTAAAAAAGTAACTTAACAAGTTAAAGGTAATAGCACGGAGTTTTTCTATGCCCAGTATTGATGTTGTTGATCAAATCACCATTCATGCACCTGCCGAACTGGTGTATAAAGTTATCATCAACTACAACAGTATCGACCAGTGGTTTCCCATGATGCACTGTAAAGTCTTAGACGGTCGCACCATCAAAGAAGGCTCCAAGGTAAAACACACTTTCGGCTACGGGTTTATGAAAATGTCTTCTTCCACCCGGCGCATTGATACACTGACCCCCTATACATCCATCGAAGAAAGCTACATTGAGGGCGACTTAATCGGCACAGGCGCTTGGTATTTCAATGAGCACAACGGTAAAACCACCGTGGGCTTTCACTGCAAGGTCAAATCCAACACCCCTATGAGTCATTTAAACTTGGGGATTGCCGGTACCTATGGTCACTCCATGGTCTATGAGCAGTTGCTCAAAGCACTCAAAAAGCACTGCGAAGCGAAAGCTGGCAATTAATTAGTACTCAGATTAACAACAAGAGAAGTCACCATGAAAACAGCAGCCATTATTGGCGCCACCGGAGCCGTTGGCGAACAGCTTCTGGATATCCTGCTCCAGGAAAACGATTATGACCAAGTGCTTCTATTCACACGCAGAAGCTGCGGTATTGAACATGAAAAATTAACCGAGAAAATTATCGAGCTAAATGAGCTCGACACGATTACCGAGGGCACACCAAACATCGACGCCGCCTTTTGCTGCCTGGGCACCACTCGAAAGAAAGCCGGTTCTTTTGCTCGCTTTCAGGAAATTGATCGCGACTATGTGCTGAACTTTGCCCGTTTCACAAAATCTTACGGAGCAAAAAGTTTCAGTGTTGTCAGCGCCATGGGCGCCTCAAAGCATTCACTGAGCGGCTATATGCGCACCAAGGGTGAAATGGAACATCTGCTAAAACAGGCGGGCTTTGAGCAACTCAATATTATTCAGCCCGCAGGGCTCTACGGGGAAAGATCAGAACACCGCCCCATGGAAGCAACCGGGATTAAAGCCATGGAATACTGCGCACCGCTCATGATCGGGCCTCTGCAAAAAATGCGTCCCGTACGCTTCAGGCAAGTCGCCAACACTGTTTATCAAAGCAGCTTAAAGTCAGGAACAGGTATCAACACCCTCGACAACGCCGTGATTCTCGACCACTGAGACGCCAGGGGAAATCATGAGTAAGCCATTCATGAATTTGCGACTAAAGAACTAAAAAGTAGTGTTGAGTCACAGACCAGCACTCGAGCTCGGCTTCCCGCCGAGTAAAGCAGCCGGGTAATCCAGCCTAAAGAGGTACGCCTATGCCCAAATATCACGGTCACTGCCATTGCGGCTCAATTCACTTCGATTTTGAATCAGCGGAAATTACCACAGGCTTGCGATGCAACTGCTCCATGTGCGCCCGCAAAGGTGCTGTCATGCTGGCTCAGAGTCTGCAAGAAAATGCGATAAATATTGAAGATCGCGAAGGCACACTGAACCAATACCAATTTGGGACAGGGACCGCAAAACATTTTTTCTGTAACCGCTGTGGTATTTATACCTTCCACCAAACACGCCGCGCGCCCGGCGAATACCGAGTTAATCTCGCGTGTATAGATGAGATTGATGTGTTCACGCTACCCGTTCAGGTATTTGATGGGAAGCATGCGTTTTAATGCGAGATGCGAGATGCGAGATGCGAGATGCGAGATGCGAGATGCGAGATGCGATTATTGTAGGGCCTAATTTATTCTACCCTCTATATAAAACTAAAAGGCCGAATAAATTCGGCCCTAGACTCTCGATCTAAATTAAGGCATCTGCAAAAACTCTATGAAAAGACTATCTTCCGGACGCGATAGATAACTGAACGCAATATCGTCACCCATACACATCGTCCAGGTTTGCTCCCAGCCACAGGCTTTTGCTTTTTCCACCATTTCATCGTGATTATCGACACGAAAACGTAAGTGGTGCATGCCATTACCGCCGGCATCGACAAACTCCTGATGGGGGCCTTTGCCACTGATGGGCTGTATTAATTCGATTTCCATATCACCGCTTTTAGCAAAGGCTAATAACAATTCACAGTCCTGTGGCTGCCCGTGAAACATGGCGCCCTCTAGCGGGCTTTGCATCATTACAAACTCACCAAACATTGGCTGAAAACGCTTTAACGCTTCATCCATATCTGGCACTACAAAACCCACCTGGTCGGCAGGAGGAAGATCCATTAATTGACGTATTTCTTCAGACATTCTCGAACACCTTTAAAATTTATCGTACTTTTGTAGACCGGGGCTCACCCCAAGGGCACGCAGAGCCCGATCTTGTTCTGTAGGAGCCTGCCCTGCAGGCGAGAATCCCAATGTTCGTGCAGGGCAGGCTCCTACAACATAAATTCAATCGCGGCAGCTACTACAAAGCGAACCTCACCACATTAAAAATAGTGATTTTCGCGCTCTGGTGAGGCTGGCTCGCGCACAGCGAAAGAGCATATATAAATATGTGACTGAGCGGGCACGAATCCAACGAAGCCAGAGCGTGAAAAGCACATTTTCAACCCACGATGGAGAAGCCACCATCTACCACTATCATCTGCCCCGTGAGGAAGCTTGCATCACTGCTCGCCAGATAAATTGCACAACCGGCAATTTCTTCAGGCTGCCCCCAGCGGCTCATTGGCGTACGCTCAAGTACAGGCTCATTCATCTCTGGAATCATCTGCACCATTTGCGTCATACGGGTCTGGGTCATACCTGCAGCGATGGAATTAGCACGGATACCATCTTTCGCCCAGGTAATCGCAAAGGTTTTCATCAACTGTGCAAGGCCCGCTTTTGCTGCACCGTAGCCCGGAACAAAATCATTAGCCAAAAAAGACGTCAGCGAGGCAATACTGACAATGGCGGCACCGCCTTGAAGTTCACTTTTCTTCAACATGGGATAACACACATGACTGATATGGAAAGCTGAATTCAGATTGATATTGACCGACTGCTCGAAGACATCATGATCCCACTCACTTTGGCCGCCCGGTAGACTGGCGCCGGCATTATTAACCAGAACATCGAGACGGTTATCCAACTTCTCTGGCAACTGCTTAATAGCATCCAGATCGGTTACTTCCAACTGAAGGTAAGTGAATGCAGAAAGATCGTTTTCATATTCACTGGTATCGGCCCGGGTACCTGTAATAAATACGTTTGCTCCAGCCTCGGAAAAACGATTGGCAATCGCATTACCTATGCCCTGTGTTCCACCCGTTACTAAAACCTGAGCACCGGAATAATCGTATTTTGCTGTGTTGTTTACTTGAGTCATCTTTTTTCCTTAAAGCTTTTATTTGAATACTTTTTTAACGGGAAATTGTTCGAAGTAAAAATCAAAACGCTTGCTGAGCTCTACCGGATCGATTCCGAATTGTTTTTTCAAATCGTAACGGATTTTTCCATGCTCATCGTTCGAATGTTGATCGAGAAACTGCTGCAGTTCGACCTTTGCATCCTCTGACATTTCCATACCGGCCTTAGCGTAGATTTTTTCAACTGTACCCAGATCATCAGCAATCAACTCATGGAAAGGCACATCAATAGATTGAGACTCAGGCAGATTCGGACGATCTTCTGCACAGGCTCGCAACAGGTGCTCAATGCGCTCACACCAGTATTCCGACAACTCATCAATATTCGGCTGTTTGCGATTCATGCGCTGACCATACGCGAGCATAGTAATCGCCGATTGAATCACCGACACCGGGTCACGGTGAGTAATGACGATGGTCGCGTCGGGAAAGACCTTATGCAGTACAGGCAGTTGCTCCAAATGCTGTGGGCACTTTAATACCCAGCGGGTTGGTGCACCTGAATCTCGCTGTTGCCAGGTCAGTAGTTTTAAAATATTTTTCATGTACTCATAATGCGGAGTTTGATCTTCCGCATAATAGTAATCGCGCCAAGCTGGAGTATGCGCCAACCACTCGTAATTATACGAGCCAATATTAGGCCCCATTAATTCCAGCTCTTCATGAATGTGTTCAGGATTCATGGGGTGCATAACGGCCAGCAGTGGTGCCACCTGCTGCATCATCTGCCAGGACTCATCGCAGCGCTTATAGCGCGGATCATTTTCCACCTGGTAACCTTCTTCACCCGGATGAGGTGATTCACCAATACGTGGTACTGGTTCGTAAGACTCCCATAATGGCAATGCACGCAAACGTGAATCCGCCGCCATTAGGTTGAGTAGATGGGTGGTCCCGGAACGCGGCAAGCCGGCTACAATGATGGGCTTTTCAATTTCTATATCAAGAATTTCCGGGTGCCTATTAAATTGATCCTGAATCAATAATCGACTGGATACATGCTGCACTAATTTATTGCGCAGCGACATGCGACCAACACCGGAGAGCGCCTCATCCCCATCCCATGCCTCGCACAGAACCTTTAAACGCCCAACGAAATCCATTGGGCCAAAATCGTCCAGGCCCGTCATCATTTTGGTCTCTTCCATGATCGACTCAGGCGTCAGTTCAAACTCCATTTGCTCACCGAATTCTATAGCCATCTTCTGCATGTCGGTATGCACTGGCTTGGCCAGATCATCGATAAAAATTTCTTTTCTGTCAGACATTTTTTAAAAACCTTTTTATAACTATTATTTTTGGGAGTCCAACAGGCGCTGCATTTCTTCTATCTCGCTGTTCAACCAGCCATCTTCCCAGAAATTCTCTTCATCGCGTAGAGCACGCAACGCTTTATGTGCATCGATACCCAACTGTAACGCTGCAGGGCTCATAGGTGCCGCCGCCAGTGCCGCTTCTGCATAAAGCTGACCTTCCGCCGCTTTGCCTTCGGTCAGTTTTTCATGACCTTTTGTAATCACCGCATCCAGTCCCGCCATTTCAACCAGTTCAGGGTAAATAGCTTTCGGCAGAGTTGAGTAAAGCTCAGAAGTAGACTGCGCTTTGAACCAGCCCATATAGGCTTCCCAGATAGTGCGCACCGCCCACTTCACCTGACCATAGCCCTGCCCCACCTTCAACTCTGGCGGCAGGGTAATGGTGTCCATCAGCTCATACATGGTCTTACCCAGGTTCATCCCGTCCAGAGTCTTGCGATACACATGCTGAGCAGCATCGTGTAAACGGGACAAGCTTTCATCTATCAGATCTGTACCTACAATCGGATCAAAATGGCCGGTTATCAATACCTCCGCCTTGAATTCTCGGGCCTTGTTAACGGCTTCCATGTACGGTTCCAAGTGACGGTATTTATCGCCACGGATGGTATTGATGTTTGGGAAATGCGGGAACAATGGCCCAAAAGTATTACCCGTGAAAAGTATTTTGTGCTGTGGTAGCCAGATCAATGCGCTGTCCAGCGTCTCACCGCCCGGCACATTAATCACTTCAATATCCAGCCCACCAAAGCTCAGGGAATATGTACCTTCATAGATCACATCGGCTACGGGAGTATCCTGAATTAAAGTTTCCGGGTTATCCGCCGCAATGGATAATGCGCTATTCATGGTTTTCTGGAACCAGCGGTAGGCTTGATTAGTGCGCACGTACTGAATACGCTCATCGTCGTGCTGACAAGCCGCCAAATACTCGCTGGCCACCAACTGCGTCCCGGGCTCCCGGAAGAGATTAACCCCGCCCACGTGATCCACGTGCCCCTGAGTTAAAAGAATATAGGGGGTTGGTCCGGGGCAGACAGCATCGAAAACCTTTTTATGAGTAAGCGCCTCAAAGCCCATACCCGTATTGATTACAATACGCCCCTCAGGTGTTACCAGCATATAGGCATTAGAGGTACCTTCGGACATGTATATAAAATCATTAATCTGGGTAGCCTGCT
>JAUVQU010000219.1 GCA_030597965.1 Cellvibrionaceae bacterium | reverse complement strand
TTAGCTAAATACTTATAATTAATGGATCAGGTTTCAATATGCGCCAATTAGCACCAGAAGATGCCATGTTCATCAACAAGGACAAACCCCATAATCCCATCACTATTTCTATGATGTGGATATGTGATCAGAGTAAAGCCCCCAATGGTATTGTTCGCCATAAAGAAATTCTTCAGCACTTGGATGATCGTATTGCGACCGAATCAATGTTTCGTCGTCGTTTACAAGCTGCTCCTCTTTCTCTGGATTATCCGTATTGGTTAGAAGACGATGATTTTGATTTGGAGTATCACGTAAGGCATGTGGGTTTACCTCAGCCGGGTGACTGGCGTCAGCTGTGTATTTTTGCCTCTCGTGTTATGTCCCGTGCGATGGATGAAAATCGTCCACCTTGGGAGATTTTTATTATTGAAGGGCTGAACAATGTGGAAGGTGTTACACCAGGCAGCTTTGCTATATTGACGCGCTTCCATCACGCCTACGTAGATGGCCAGGGTGGTATGGCGCTGGTTGAGCATCTGTTTTCTGATACGCCAGATGGCTCCATGCGTGGCAAGCATATTGAATATACCGAACGCCCCCCGACTGAGTTTGAAATGTGGGCGCGTACAATCCCTAATTTTGTCGGCCAGGCCGCTAAGAGTGTAAAAGCTGTGTTTCAAGCGGCCAAGGCCGGCACAGATCTTTATAATCGGTTGCAGAATGAAGCGCGACCGGATCAGACCAGTGCGCCACGTACAAAGTTCATGACGATGGTGTCGCCTCACCGTGTGTACAACTCCATAACATGGAGTCTGAAGGATCTTAAATCATTAAGGCAGTTGGCCGATGGCATTGGTCTGAACGATATTATGGTTTCAATTGTGGGTGGTGGTATGCGTCGTTATTTAACGCATCACAATGAATTGCCAGAGGATCTTTCTTTGGTGGCTCTTTTACCAGTCGGTGTACGACCTCCTGGTGAGAAGCCTGAGGGCGGTAACAAGGTTTCGACCATGGTCATTAGTTTCGGTACGGATATTGAAGATCCGATCGAGCGCGTACAGCAGATTGCGTCTAGAACCAAGAGAGCAATGCCCTTGGCTAAAGAGGTGATACTTGAACTGGGTGGTGCTATTAATGATTTAAGGCCAGCCTACATGCACAAGTTAAGCAGTTGGGCCATGGATAAACTTCAGGTGAGCGCCAGGTTTCCGTCTGTTAATACGTTAATTACCAATGTGCCGGGCTTTCTCACACCTAAGTTTTTTGCTGGCGCGCCTGTGGTAGGCGTCCATCCTTTGGTTTCAATTCAGGATGGTATTGCGCTTACTCATTTCATTCTGGGTATTGAAGACAAGATTACCATGGGTGTGCTGAGTGATCGTGCGGTCATGAAGGACATCGACTTTTATATTGATTGTCTGAATGAGTCGACTCAGGAATATTTTGATGCGCTGAAGAAGCTGGAAAAAGAGCGTGAAATACGTGAGAAACAAGCTGTTTCTGAAAAACCGGCAGTTAAAAAATCGGCGCCTAAAAAGGCACCCGCTAAGAAGACTACAGCTAAGAAGGCTGTAGTTAAGAAGCCGGTAGTTAAGAAAAAAGTAGTTAAGAAAACGGTAGCTAAGAAAGCAGCAGTTAAGAAACCTGTTGTTAAAAAGGCGACAGCTGAAAAAGCTACAGAGAAATCAAAAGACTAGTAAAATCTTTTGAACATAAAAAAACGGCCGAAAGGCCGTTTTTTTATGTTTGTCATAGCCGTTTGTCTAGCCGCTTTGGCTTTCTAAGACTGTATTCACAATCGTTAATACTGTGAATATAAAAAGCCCCGTGAAGATAATGCCCGCAGCAATAAAAACTTTAATGTTTCCGTGCTTAAAATCGCGTTCATAATTTTTCTTACTCTGCACGCCGAAAGCAGCGCCTATAGTGCTAATAACTAAACTGAAGAAGTTTGGTTTTTTCTTCTGCTCTGTTTCGGTCGCCGGTTTAACTTCGGTTTCTTCTTGCACTCGATTAGCTCCAAGTGAGGTAGAGAATTTAAATTTACTCTATCAAAAAAACAGAGGGTAAACACACTGACTGTTTACAAGTTTACTCATAACCTAAAACGGGTTGTAGCCAGCGCTCCATCGTTGCGAACTCCATGCCTTTGCGTTCCGCCAAAGACTCCACCTGATCTTTTTGTATTTTACCTGTGGCAAAATAACGCGAGTCTGGGTGGGAAAAATACCAGCCGCTAACAGCAGCTGTTGGGTACATGGCATAGTGCTCGGTCAGTTCAACACCGATCTTTTTCTCGGCACCCAGCAGTTTGAATAATGTTCCCTTTTCCGTGTGATCCGGGCAGGCCGGGTAGCCGGGGGCAGGGCGAATACCTTTGTAGGTTTCCTTGATCAGCTGTTCGTTGCTTAAGTTTTCATCGCTGGCGTATCCCCAGAATTCTTTACGCACACGCTCGTGCATGTGCTCGGCAAAGGCTTCGGCCAGACGGTCAGCTAGCGCTTTCACCATAATGCTGTTGTAGTCATCGTGCTGTGCCTCGTAGGATTTGGCTAATTCTTCCACGCCGATACCTGCCGTTGTAACAAAGCCACCGATATAGTCTTTAACCTGCGATTCCTGAGGTGCTACAAAATCCGCCAATGAGGTATTTGGTCGGGTATTCCCCGGCTTTTGGACCTGCTGGCGAATGTGATGAAGGCGTGCAACTTCTGCACTGAGGCTGTCGTCTTCAAATACGGCGATATCATCAGCGTTTACAGTATTCGCAGGCCAGAAGCCAATGACTGCACGGGCTTTAATGAGTTTCTCATCAATGATTTTCTTAAGCATTGCCTGAGCATCATTGAATAGATTGGTCGCGGCTTCACCGACAACCTCATCATTGAGGATGCGAGGGTATTTCCCGGCTAAATCCCAGGAGATAAAGAACGGCGTCCAGTCGATATTATCCACCAGCTTTTCCAGTGGATAATCATCGAATACGCGTGTACCAGTAAAAGTAGGTACTGGCGGCGTATAAGATGCCCAATCAAATCTTGGGCCGTTGTTTATTGCCTCAGAATAGGTGCGAACTATGCCACGGGCTTTGCGGCCTGCATTGCGCGCGCGAACCTTAACGTAATCTTCCTGTGTATCTGTAATGAATTTGCCGCGTAACTCGTCGGACAGCAGGCGAGTAGCAACACCAACAGCTCGTGAGGCATCGGCAACATAAGCTACCTGGTTGATGTTCAGGTGCGGATCAATCTTAACGGCGGTGTGAGCTTTAGAAGTAGTAGCGCCACCAATTAGCAGGGGCTTATTAATACCTGTGCGCTCCATCTCTTTGGCGACGGTAACCATTTCATCCAGTGATGGCGTGATCAGGCCGGACAAGCCAATAATATCGCAGTTCTCTTCGACGGCGACCTGTAGGATCTTCTCGCAGGGCACCATCACGCCGAGGTCAACAACCTCAAAGTTGTTACACTGCAATACAACGCCCACGATATTTTTACCAATATCATGCACATCGCCTTTTACGGTTGCCATCAGAATCTTACCGTTACTTCTAGCAGATTCGGATTTTTCAGCTTCGATATATGGATTCAGGTGTGCTACCGATTGCTTCATGACACGAGCGGATTTCACCACCTGTGGTAAAAACATTTTGCCTTCACTGAATAGATCGCCAACGACGTTCATGCCGTCCATCAAGGGGCCTTCGATGACATCTAAGGGGCGGTCAGATTCAAGACGAGCAGCCTCTGTATCTTCGATGATGAAGTTGGTAATACCTTTAACCAGCGCATGTTCAAGGCGCTTGTTGGTTGGCCAGCTGCGCCATTCCTGGCTTTCCTCCTGCTTGACGGTGCCGTCACCGCGAAAGTTATCGGCAATTTCGAGTAAGGCTTCGGTGGTACCATCGTTTTTGTTACTGATGACATCTTCGACTTTTTCACGAAGCTCAACGGGCAGGTCATCGTAAACAGCCAGTTGACTGGCGTTCACAATTCCCATGTTCAAACCCGCTTTAATAGCGTGATAAAGAAATACGGAGTGGATCGCTTCACGAACCGGGTTGTTACCACGGAAGGAGAAAGATACGTTTGATACACCGCCGGACACACCCGCGTGCGGTAAGTTCTCGCGGATCCAGCGAGTCGCTTCGATAAAATCAACGGCGTAGTTGTT
>JAUVQU010000172.1 GCA_030597965.1 Cellvibrionaceae bacterium | reverse complement strand
CACTGGCTATAAATGTTTAGCCCTTCAGATACCAAGCGTGTATGCACCACCGCAACAATATCGGCATCCTCTCTTGGCATAATACGTTGAGCGCGAGTGACCAACGACACCTCTGTTCCCAATCGCGCAAAAGCCTGTGCCAATTCGCAGCCAATGGGGCCCGCGCCTAACACCAACAAACGCCCAGGCTGTTCCGTCAACGCCCATACTGTATCCGAGGTCAGGTATCCAACGTCCTCAAGCCCTGGAATATTCGGCACCGCGGGACGTGCTCCAGCGGCAATAATAATATTCTTAGTGGTCAGAACTTTCTCGCCCACCTGCACTTCCCAGGGCGAGATAATTTTGGCATCGCCATGGACACATTTCACCCCCAACGAATGATAGCGTTCAACAGAATCATGGGGTTCAATATCAGTAATTATCTGCTGCACGCGCCCCATTACCTCTGGAAAATTGACGGTAGGCTTGCAGGGCAATCTCAATCCAAATTCTTTAGCACGCCGCATAGTGGCATGCACCGATGCCGAACGCAGCAGTGCTTTACTGGGAACACAACCGGTGTTGAGGCAATCACCACCCATTTTGTCGCGCTCGATTAACGTCACCTTGGCCTTTACCGCTGCGGCAATGAAAGCGCTGACCAAACCACCGCTGCCTGCACCAATAACAACAATGTTGTTATCGAATTGGGCCGGTTTGGTAAAAGAGGCATAACGTTTGCGCAACTCTCGGCGACGCATGAAGAACTTCAATATATACGGAAACAGTGCCAACAGCAGAAAGGCACCCAATAGATTCGGCGTCAGAATACCCTTGGCCGACAGCTCTTCTATAGCTCCCAGCTCAGCACCGGCATTCACATAGACGGCGGTACCCGCCAACATCCCCAGTTGGCTCACCCAATAAAAGGTCCATGCTCGCATCTTGGTGAGGCCAAATACGGCATTGATCACAAAAAATGGAAACAGCGGCACCAACCGCAGACTGAAAAGGTAACTGGCGCCATCCTTGCTTACACCCTCATTAATCGATTTTAGATGCCGCCCTAAGCGTGCCTCTACCCAATCGCGCAATAAAGTACGCGACAACAAAAAAGCTAATGTTGCGCCAATGGAGCTGGCAAAGGAAATTAGCAACAGCCCCCAGCCGAAACCAAATACCGCACCCCCAAGCAGAGTTAAAGCCGCCGCAAAAGGCAGAGAAAGCGCGGTCACCACGATATAAACCAACATAAATGTCACGCTGGCCTGCTGACGATTCTCAGCCACGATACCTTGCCAAAATTCAATCGAGAGCCATTGTTCACAAGCGCTCTCACCACAGTAAAGCCAATAGCTCGTGGCAATAACGGCAAGAAAAAGGAGAACCAGTATTTTTTTCATACTAAAACCAATGGATAAAGGGGCTGATTAACTGCTACTTGGAGCCGGGTGGCTGAGGAATAGTTCCTGCTATGAACCCAGTTATACATTGAGAACACGCCTTTAAACCACCCAAACATCAATTTTTAATCAATCAGGCGGCTTATAGCTTCAGCCTATTGCAACAATTGCTCGAAGAGACTTGTGATTTTATGTCGCGCCTATATTATTAGCCCCTCACAACAGAAGCCAATGACGGCGAGACATACCCTTGGAGATAAATTATGAGCATCGTTCAGGTCACTGATGCCACTTTTGAAGCAGAAGTATTAAACGCCAATGGCCCCGTACTAGTAGATTACTGGGCAGAATGGTGTGGTCCATGCAAAATGATCGCCCCTATTCTGACTGAGCTTGCCGAAGAATACGCCGGCAAGATCAAAGTTTGTAAGATGGACGTTGATGCTAACCCTGAAACTCCAGGGAAATTTAACATCCGCGGCATCCCAACATTGATCATATTCAAAGGCGGCAACGCCGAAGCGACCAAAGTTGGCGCTCTGTCTAAGCAGCAGTTGATCGAGTTTGTAGAAGCCAACCTTTAAACATTAAATCACCCTGCGACGGCTTAAACTTTCGATAGGGTGATTTAATTTTGCACCACCGCGATTGTGTCGCTATACTTGACCCACTATGCAGTTTCAGCACCGCCCAATACCTTTCGCGCTCCTGAAACACATTCACCAATTCTCTGTCCTTGAATCCAAAAATACTCCACACCTGAGCATCAAATTGATATTGAGCTATTTCGCCTCTGTGGGCATTTTTGACATGAGTAATGGTTGAAAAACAATGTTTAACACTGAATACACTTCGTTATTTTTTAATTTCTATAACACCAACTTCTAACTCTTATTCAAATAAAGTTGACCCCGTCCTATGAATCTTACCGATCTGAAAACCAAGCCCATTGAAGTCCTCATCGCACTCGCGAAAGAAATGGGCATGGAAAACATGGCGCGCTCCCGCAAACAAGACATCATCTTCAATATCCTCAGACGGCACGCGAAAAGCGGTGAAGATATTTACGGCGATGGTGTTTTAGAAATCCTACAGGACGGTTTCGGGTTCCTGCGATCGGCCGAAGGCTCATACTTAGCCGGCCCAGATGATATATATGTCTCTCCCAGCCAAATACGCCGCTTTAACCTGCGCACGGGCGACACTATTTCTGGCAAGATACGCCCCCCTAAAGACGGCGAACGCTACTTTGCCATGCTCAAAGTTGACCAGATCAACTACGATAAGCCTGAGCATGCCAAGAATAAAATCCTGTTTGAAAACCTCACGCCGCTGTTCCCGAACGAACGTATGGTTCTGGAATCTGGTAACGGTTCATCGGAAGATTTAACGGGCCGCATCATCGATTTGGTTGCCCCAATCGGAAAAGGCCAGCGTGGTTTGATCGTTGCACCGCCAAAAGCCGGTAAAACCATCATGATGCAGAATATCGCTCAGGCGATTACCCGCAACAATCCCGAGTGTCATCTGATCGTGTTACTGATCGACGAACGCCCGGAAGAAGTTACCGAAATGCAGCGCTCCGTTCGCGGCGAAGTGGTTGCCTCTACATTTGATGAGCCGCCATCACGTCACGTACAAGTTGCTGAGATGGTTATTGAAAAAGCCAAGCGCCTGGTTGAACACAAGAAAGACGTTATCATCCTTCTCGACTCGATTACCCGCTTGGCTCGTGCCTACAACACCATCGTGCCATCGTCCGGTAAAGTATTAACCGGTGGTGTAGACGCCCACGCCCTTGAGCGCCCAAAGCGTTTCTTTGGTGCTGCACGAAACATCGAAGAAGGTGGCAGCCTGTCCATCATCGCTACCGCACTGGTCGAGACCGGTTCGAAGATGGACGAAGTCATCTACGAAGAATTTAAAGGTACCGGCAACCAGGAAATACACCTTGACCGTAAAATGGCCGAGAGGCGCGTCTACCCTGCGATCAATATCCGCAAGTCCGGCACCCGTCGTGAAGACCTTCTAATGAAAGAAGACGAAATGCAGCGTGTGTGGATTTTACGCAAGCTATTGCACGACATGGAAGACACCAGCGCCACTGAGTTCTTGACCGACAGATTGAAAGACCACAAGACCAACGACGAGTTCTTCTTGTCGATGAAGCGCAAGTAACTCTCTAGAGTTATCGCTGAATAAAAAGCCCGGCAGTGCCGGGCTTTTTATTGGGTGATTCCTTTTGATACTTCGAAACAATTCGCCAGCAGGGCAAGCGAACATTCCAGACATAAACGCCTTTTATTTAGCCGCAGCCAACGCCTGTTCGATGTCCGCCAGGATGTCGTCAATATGTTCGATACCAATCGACAGTCGCACCATTTCTTCACTCACTCCCGCAGAAGCCAACTCATCCGGCCCCAACTGACGGTGTGTCGTGGTCGCAGGGTGGCAAGCCAAGGACTTGGCGTCACCGATATTGACCAAACGCAGAATCAATTGCAGCGCATCAATAAACTTAGCGCCCGCTTCTTGGCCACCCGCGATCCCAAAGCTCAAAATGCCGGAAGCCTTGCCGCCAGTAACAGACTGACACAGCGCGTTGTATGGGCTACTGGGTAAGGTCGCATAGTTCACCCATTTTACCTGTGGGCACTCACTCAAATAAGCCGCCACGCTTTCGGCGTTCTCACAATGCCGCTCCATCCTCAGGGCCAAAGTTTCCAAACCCTGCATCAACAAGAAAGCGCTATGAGGAGACAAGGCCGCGCCGGTGTTACGTAACGGTACCACTCGACAACGACCAATATACGCCGCTTCACCCAGCGCCTCGGTATACACCACACCGTGGTAAGAAGGGTCAGGCTCGTTCATCACCGCAAAGCGGTCCTTTTGTGCCGCCCAGTCAAACTTACCCGAGTCAATAATGGCTCCACCAATAGTTGTACCGTGGCCACCAATGTATTTCGTCAGTGAATGCACCACAATGTCAGCACCCAGCTCAAACGGCTTGCACAGCACGGGAGTCGCCACGGTGTTATCTACAATTAACGGCACGCCATGCTTATGCGCAATATCCGCCCAACGTTTAATATCAACAATATTCCCGGCAGGATTACCGATAGACTCACAGAACAGCGCCTTGGTATTGGCATCAATAGATGATTCCAGCGCGTCAAAATCATCGCCACTGACAAAGCGAGTCTCAATACCCTTGCGAGGGAAGGTGTGTGCGAACAAGTTGTAGGTGCCGCCATACAACTGGGAGGTACTGACAATATTGCTGCCCACCTCTGCAATCGCCTCGATGGCATAGGTAATGGCCGCCATACCGGAAGCCACCGCCAAGGCACCAATACCGCCCTCTATTGCAGCCAAGCGCTGCTCCAGAACATTGGTCGTTGGATTCATAATCCGCGTATAGATATTGCCCTGCACCTTCAGGTCGAACAGGTCAGCTCCGTGCTGGGTATTATCGAATGTGTAGGAGGTGGTTTGGTAAATCGGAGTCGTTGCCGCATTAGTGGCTGGGTCGCCATCGTAGCCCGCGTGCAACGCAATAGTTTCAAGTTTCATTCCTTTACCTCGTTAAGATCATTATTCATGACGGGAAAGTAGCCTAAATAGACCGCGACTACAAAGGCTTCATCAATCCAATAACCTTTCTAAAGTGTCGCAAAGCGCTAGTCGAAAAATTTATTTGCGGCTATCATCGATTTTTTATCCGCTAACAATAACAAGGATTCTCATGGAAATACTCGAAGCCATTCAGGACGCCATCATGGCTTACGCCCCGCAATTACTGTTCGCCCTAATCGTACTCTATATCGGCTGGAAGCTGGT
>JAUVQU010000146.1 GCA_030597965.1 Cellvibrionaceae bacterium | reverse complement strand
CCAGCGGATGCTGCAGAGTGGGACGGTGTTGAGAACAAGCTGCAGTACCTAGAGCGTTAATTGCTTCTTTGCTGCCATAAAAAAACCGCGCCTTTCGTAGCCGCGGTTTTTTTATGCCTATATTTCTGAGTTATAACACCGATACCTTTGCACGGAAGATCTCACATGGAATTAAAAAGGGATTCACTGCTCAATCCCTGATGTTCCAATATGCCACGCAGACGCTTTAACGCTTCCACCTGAATTTGGCGCACGCGCTCGCGAGTCAGGCCAATTTCACGACCCACTTCTTCCAGGGTACTCATTTCATACCCCCTTAAACCAAAGCGTCTTGCCACTACTTCTCGCTGCTTATCGCTTAACTCTACCAACCAGTCATTAATACTTTCTTTAAGGTCACTGTCCTGCAACAGAACGGATGGATCGGATACATGCTGATCAGGAATGGTATCCACTAGCGATTTATCCGCAGACTGTCCGATAGGCACATCCATGGATACAACCCTTTCATTTAGCCGAAACATCTTCTGTATATTTGCTACAGGACAATCCAGTAAATCGGCTATCTCATCTGGTGTTGGTTCGTGATCTAATTTTTGCGCCAACTGTCGAGCTGCACGCAAATACACATTCATCTCTTTAACGACATGAATAGGCAAACGAATTGTGCGGGTTTGGTTCATGATACCCCGCTCAATGGTCTGTCGAATCCACCAGGTAGCGTAAGTAGAAAAGCGGAAGCCGCGCTCAGGATCAAATTTCTCAACCGCACGAATCAGACCAAGATTACCTTCTTCAATTAAGTCCAACAGTGCCATGCCACGATTTACATAACGGCGGGAAATTTTTACCACCAGACGCAGGTTACTTTCGATCATACGCTTACGAGATGCTTCACATCCCTTTAAAGACTTGCGAGAAAAATAAACTTCCTCTTTCGCTGTCAGCAATGGTGAAAAACCTATTTCGTTTAAATACAGCTGAGTGGCATCGAGGTTTTTAGGGGAGTCTTTTCTTTCAAGACGAGTAAGCTTTTCAGGTGATTTGGCGGTCTTTTCAGGCTTTGCCTTGACTGCCTTTTTAGGCGCAGCGGCGGTCTTCTTCGATGCTGCAGTGGTCTTTTTAGGGGCTGCAGCGGTCTTTTTAGGAACAGCCGAGGTTTTTGATTTAGTCTTCACAGCTGTTTTAGCCGTTATTTTTTTGGTAGTCGTTTTAACTGCTTTGCTTTTTGATTTAGCGACTTTAGATTTAGAGGTTTTAGACGCTGCCGCCTTTTTAGCCGCTGATTTAGCCACTTTATCAATATTCATATCCACCAACAAAACATCAGCAGCTTTTTTTGAACTTGCCTTGGTCCGCGCTACAGCCATATCCCTACACCCATAAGTTAAATTAATTATTATTATAATTTTCTCTAGAACACAGAATCAGTTGATACTAAACGTTGCCTCATTTTCACAGCGAATCAAACAGAGAGAGCGTCACTTGGGGAGATACTGCAACGGGTCAACGGGCTTGCCGTCTCGACGAATTTCAAAATGCAGTTTATTCCTATCAGTACCACTGGAACCCATCTCGGCAATTTTTTGACCTGCCTTTATTACAGACTGCTCAGACACCAGCAACTTACGATTATGTGCATAGGCACTCAGGTAACGTTCACTGTGTTTGATGATCAATAAATTACCGTAACCTCGCAATCCGCTCCCCGCATAAACTACCACGCCCGGTGCAGCTGCAATTACAGACTCCCCCAAACTTCCGGCAATATCAACTCCCTTATTTATGCCACTTGCACTGGAAAATCGAGAAATAACCTTACCTTTCGCCGGCCACCGCCAGCGCCAGCCACCGGCTGGTAGAGGTGGAGACTTTTTTACCACCGCCCTTGTTGTTGATGTTTTTGAGCGAGGCTTAACGACAACAGGTGATGATGTAACAGTTTTTACTGCCACTTTAGACTTAGAGGTTATTTTTTTAACGGTAGATTTTAAAAAGATCTTTTGCCCAGGATAAATTATATAAGGCGCACGAATGCCATTCATTCGTGACAATTCTGAATAATTAATACCGTAACGCCAAGCAATTGAATAGAGGCTCTCACCCTTAGAGACATAATGATGATCAACACCATCATTCACCACGATTCCACGATCAGAAACAGGGGCTTTATGGGAGGAGGAGGAACAACCGGACAAAATAAAAGCGATGCTCAATATTTTGAGCATCGTACCTAAGCACCTCACAGCCTTCTCTGCCGCCAATTTCATGCTGGTCGCCTTTAATCGACAAAATAACCACCGTTTTAATATGTCTTTTTAACATTAACGGCTTTGATTTATTCGAAAAACGTCTAACGAAATATTTAAAAAGTGCTTATGGCATCATATTATTTTTCAATTTACCGAAGTACTGATCAATACCAAAACAAAATAGAGGTTATTGCCTCAGAATAATGAACAAATTAACGCTGTACCTGATGCGCAATCCGCTCAATCATTGGCACTAACACCAACCCAACCAGCAGACATACCAATGCCATCATCCACATTGAGTCGGCACCGGAGACTTTTGCATATTGCATAGGCAGAAGGTTCTCTTGAACCACAGGCACCCATTCACCATGACGATTCTGGATACTTTCCAGTGTTTGCTTCCAGGGCCAAATAACCTTCAATGACCCCAACATAAAGCCCGTAAGCAATGCCATCGTCGCTGCATGAAAACGTTCCAGTAACCAATGCAGTACATGGGAAAAAAGTATTAAGCCACTAACGCAACCAATACCAAATGAAGCTAACAACACCAAATCAAACTCTGAAAGCGCGGTTATAAATGTTTGATACAAGCCCATCATCAATAATAAAAAGCTGCCAGAGACACCCGGTAGTATCATCGCACAGATGGCAATAGCGCCAGCCAAAGATAAAACCCACCACTCTTCCGGCAACTGGGCAGGCCGCAACTCAGAAATTGCGACAGCAAAAAGAATACCCATGACCAGCAGACCGACGCGCGCCGCATTCCAATCACTGATTTGGCGGGCAATATAAATACCAGCACTGAGAATCAAACCGAAGAAAAAAGACCAGACCAGAATCGGCGCAGCATCTAGCAGGTGAGTCATTAACCTGGCAAATGACAAGACACTGATTAAGACACCACCAAATACCGCCAACAAGAAGTTGCCATTCACATGCAGCCAGGCGTCTTTAATGCGAAATTTAGCCAGCAGTTTCAGCGCGGTATAATCACAGCGACGCAAGGAGTCGATCAGCTCATCGTAAATACCGCAGATAAAGGCAATAGTGCCTCCAGAAACACCGGGAATGACGTCGGCCATTCCCATCCCCATGCCTCGTAACATTAAACCTAAATATTCGTTAATCGTTCGACTTGGAGGCTGAGTATTTTCTGACCTTGGAGACTGAGTATTTTCTGACATAGACCGTAGAGTTCTTTGAGAGAGGCGTTAGCGTGTTACGCCCGCTAATAGAGGTACGAATTTCACAGGTTCTATAACCTGCGTCATGAATTTGTCGGTATCGCCTTTACGTACAATCAACTGCAGCTCTTGGCGATCACCCCCAACTGGAATAACCAACACACCATTTGGAGCCAGTTGCGCTTTTAATTCTTCGGGTACGATACGTGGCGCAGCCGCACTTAAAATCGCATTAAACGGGCCTTTTTCTGCCCAGCCGAAACCACCATCGGCGTGTTTAAATTCCACATTGCGGAAACCCAAACGGCGAATACGTTCACGGGCTTTATCCTGCAGGGGCTTAATACGTTCGACGGAATACAGTTTTTTGACCACTTGGGCCAATACCGCAGTTTGATAGCCCGAGCCTGTACCGACCTCTAAAACACAATCCAAACTGCTGGAGGCACCGATCAAAATCTCGGTCATGCGGGCAACGATGTAAGGCTGCGATAAAGTTTGGCCGTAACCTATGGGTAAAGCGGTATCTTCATAGGCACGGTGAGAAAGAGCCTCATCGAGGAATATGTGCCGCGGGGTGGCAGACATAATATCCAGTACTGCGATATTACTAACACCTTGATCCATTAAACGCTGCGCCAAACGCTGGCGTGTACGCTGCGAGGTCATACCGACCCCTTGTAACTGCATACTGCTCACTCTTACCTTAACCCCTATTTCAGCAGAACATCAAAGCCCAAGACTATACCATCAAAGCACGCCCTATATCAGTTCTCAAATACCTATTCTGTAGCTATTAAGTAGCCACCGAGCAATCGTTTAACTGGCTGATTTCGCGGAGCACTGCAGTAGCATAGGTGCCCGGTGGCAACGTAAACTTTAAAGTTAGATCTGTATCAATCTGTTCATACGAGAAAGCGGCTGGAAGTAATTGCAGCACCCTTCGCTCCTGATCAAGCCCGACATGCTCCAAACCGTCTCGCCATTCTGCAAACGGAGCCATTACAGACGCTTCAATGCTCGCCACTTCTTCGGTGACTGATACTCGTCCGCGGCCCCATAAAGGCCCCGTAGCCAGACCTTGATCCGAGACAACCTCGCCGGGTAACACCTGCTGCCAGGTACCCGCACTTAAGCGCTCACTGAGCACGCTATTAAATAAATAGGAGCGCGCCGAGGAAATAATCAAACCGCGCAACTGGCGGTTTTTCATTTTCACACGGTCAATCAACACTTCTCGTACACGCGTAAGATTCTGGGCACCACGACCAAAGCGCTGGTCGCCAAAGTAATTAGGCACGCCAGACGCCAGCAGCTCATTGAGCCTTTCTGGTAAAGCATCTAGATCACCACGCATATTCCGCAAACGTATTTGAAAACGATTGGCCAGATGACTGCCACGACGTAATTTTTTATTATGTCGGGTCGTTGCCAACACGCTGATAGTCTCGTCATTGATATCGGTCCAATCAGGCTCCGAGCCCTTAGGCAGATACACACTGAACCATTGTGTCGTGACCGCATGACGATCTTTAAGGCCGCAATAACCAATATCCATTGGTTTCACATCCGCCAAACGCGCCAGTAATTTCACGATCCAGGCGGTATTGTTATTGCGTTTTTGTATGTGCAGGTAGACGTGCTCGCCCACGCCACTGAGTTCAAATCCTAAGATTTCATCGACGATGAAATCTTCAGGCTCAGTACGAAAATCGGCACTGATCTTGGGCCGCCCATAGGCATAAGCCCAATTTAATGAGCGGTCAATGGTTTCAGTAGTCATGAATTAACGACGCCCATCATTAACGACGGCCGCGCGGCGGTCTGTTGGATGAAGTATCCGCACGCTTATTCGGTGGGCGTTTACTTGAAGACGCCTTACCGGAAGGCCGTTTATTTGAAGAACCTTTACCGGAAAGACGAGCGGACTTATTAGACTTTTTTCTTTCCGCATTATCCCCTTGCACATTGGCACCTTGTACATAAGTACCCTGCTCTCGACCTTCTTTAAAACTGCGTCCTTGGGCACCTACCGCAGGCTGAAAATCGTCCTCTTTTCTTTTACTGCCGGAGCGGTCAACGGCATAGCCACCCTTACTGTTTTTGCCATTACGGCCGCGGGCTTCATGTCCAGAAGAACGACCTGAAGATGGAGAACGTCCACTGCCACCACGCCCTTTATACTTTGGTTTGTCCTCCCAAGGCACCAGACACTTATCTCCATCACCGATGAGATCCTTACGGTGCATATCCAGAAGCGCCTTGCGCATATAAGCCCAATTATCCGGGTCGTGGTAACGCAAAAATGCTTTCTGTAAACGGCGCTGCTCGTAGGTTTTTGGCGTGTATATACGACGGCCTTTATAGGTAATCTTGTGCAGCGGATCACGCTCGGAGTAATACATCGCTGTCGCTAACGACATGGGCGACGGATAGAAGGTCTGCACCTGATCAGCGCGAAACTTATTACGCTTTAACCACAGGGATAAATTCACCATGTCTTCGTCTTCACAACCGGGATGTCCGGCAATGAAATACGGAATTAAATATTG
>JAUVQU010000129.1 GCA_030597965.1 Cellvibrionaceae bacterium | reverse complement strand
CTTTGATCTGATCCCTTTAGGAATTAAGTGATTTGCACTGTGCCGGTGTGGTGAAATTGGTATACACGACGGATTCAAAATCCGTTGACGAAAGTCGTGGCGGTTCGAGTCCGCCCACCGGTACCATTATTTGAAAGGCCAGTCAGAAATGACTGGCCTTTTTTAATGGGCAGAGGTTGACGGCTAAAAGTACCCCAGTGACGGGATACCACATGGTTGCTATATCCACCTGTTAATTTATAGTTAAAAGCGACTAAAGCTTTCTCTCGCCTACAAAATCATTTCATACGTTTTCGGTCTACTCTATATATTGAAGGATGTAACAAATAGGGACAGCAAAGATGCATAAACGTTTTCATTCCACCCTCTTCTTCTTTTTATTTGTTTTTTGGCCACTCTTGTCTGAAGGGGTATCTTTAACAGATGAAGAGCAGGCATGGATTAAAGAAAATCCCGTTGTCACATTTGTCGGGGACCCTGACTGGCTTCCGTTTGAAGCTTTTGATGAAAATAAACAATACATAGGTATTGTTTCAGATTATCTATCCATCATTGAAAATAAGACCGGACTCAGATTTGAAATTATTCCTACGGATACTTGGACTGAATCAAAACAACTGGCCATGTCGGGTGAAGCTAAAGTTATTTCAGGTACTTCTGTAGATGCAACTCTCAATCAATCATTTACCCCACTGAAACCCTACTTCAAAAACCCTATTGTCATCGTCATGAACTCTGACAGCGGGTTTGTTGACGATGTAAGGGGCTTAAAAGGTAAGAAAATAGCAATCATCAAAAACTATGGTTACACCTCTGACATATACCGGGAATATCCAGACATAGAGTTTCTGGAAGTAGAAAATGCCTATGTGGGCCTGATGGGGGTATCTACAGGCATATACGATGCCATGCTGGGCTCCATGGCATTAATTAGCTACAAGATCAGTGAAATAGGCTTACACGGCGTCAAAATTGTAGGTCAGACTCCGGTTAAAATGCAGGTCACTCTATTTATTGATAAGTCTTCCCCCATGTTAATGCAGGTGATTGGTAAGGCACTTGAAGATATCCCCTATACCACCCGACATAAGATTTTGGATAAATGGGTGAGTGACCTACTGGTTGGAATACTTGATGTTGAATTAGTTTTAAAAACACTCGGTGTGATCACAATAATTCTATTGCTGATGTTCTACCGAAACAGACTGATAAAAAGGCATAACGATAAACTCAAAGAAAAAAACAATCAGCTGTCCTACATATCCAGAACTGACGCGCTCACGAAGGCCTGTAACCGAAGGTATTGCGATGAGATCTTATCCCAGCAAATTTCTCAAGCCAGACGACACCCACATAATTTTTCTGTTGTCCTTATTGATATTGACCACTTCAAGTCTATCAACGACACATACGGACATCAGGCAGGTGATGAAGTACTGATAAAAATATCTGAAATCATGATGACCAACATCAGGGACGCAGACTACTTCGGGCGTTGGGGAGGAGAAGAATTTATGATCATATGCCCACAAATAGAATCAGCTGAAGCCTCGAAAATGGCAGAGAAGCTGCGAAGGTTACTGGAAGCATACTCTTTTTCTGGGGTCGGAAAAGTTACTGCAAGCTTTGGTGTGACCAGCTATTCAGATGGTGACACCATAGATGATCTTATAAAGCGTTCTGATACCTCGTTATATAAAGCAAAAGAGAATGGCCGCAATAGAATCGAAGTAGCCTGCTGACATTAAAGCAGGCGCCCTTTATGTCAGCATAGTTGAGGCAATCCACATAGCCGCCCCTCAACTGTACCGGATCGTACGATCTTCCCTTTCAATATAGGCGTTCTGTTACGGAGCTCCCGATTGAATGTATCAACTTAAGAAGCCGCTCAAAAATTGATGACACGAGAGCTTTGCACGGGTGATGATTTTATTTTCAAGTACCGAGTATTGACTCTCTCTGTAGGAGATTGCCTCGCACACCCCAGGGTGCCCTCTCTTGTTGCTACGCATCAATTCACCTTGAGCGAACCATTCGCCAGCATGGCTGGCTCCCACAGCAATCCATCTGTAGATATTTGATACTAATCATGGCGTTGAACGAATGTTTCAAATAAGATCCTCCCCGTTTAAATCACCACATATTTTGAGACGCTTCAATGAACTTCATCATTACCCTTCTTCTTGGCTTACTCTTGCCGTCCTTATCTTATGCCTCGGACGGTGCTACCCATCTGGACTTAACTTCCAACTGGGTAGGCTACGTGGCCTTAGCCATCTTCACAGTGGCTTATGTTTTTGTCATTCTGGAAGAACAGATACACCTCAGAAAATCAAAACCCGTATTGTTAGCCGCCGGGCTGATCTGGATTTTAATTGCTGTTGCCTACAATGCCCACGGTTTACCCCATGCCACGGCAGAAGGTATCCGTCATAATTTTCTGGAGTACACCGAATTATTCTTCTTCCTGCTGGTGGCAATGACGTACATCAACGCGATGATAGAACGCGGGGTATTTGATGAACTGCGCAACTGGTTGGTGAATAAAGGTTTTAGCTATCGCTCTCTGTTTTGGCTGACCGGTATTCTGGCCTTTTTCATCTCGCCTATTGCCGACAACTTAACCACTGCACTTATTATGTGCGCGGTCATTCTGGCTGTGGGCAAGGATAAGCCTAAGTTCATTGCTATTGCCTGTGTCAACATCGTTGTTGCTGCTAATGCTGGCGGCGCTTTTAGCCCGTTTGGCGACATCACGACTTTGATGGTTTGGCAGAAAGGAATTCTGGAGTTCGGAACCTTCTTCAAGCTCTTCATCCCTTCCGTGGTGAATTTTTTGGTGCCGGCCATCATCATGAGCTTCACCCTGCCAGAAGGTAAGCCAACAGCAGAAAACACCAACGAAAGCATGCTTAAATTTGGTGGCATGACGATTGTCGTGTTGTTTCTGATGACCATCGTTACCGCCGTTTGCTTCCATAATTTCCTACACCTACCCCCCGTGTTTGGCATGATGATGGGGCTTGCTTATTTAAAGTTGTTCGGCTATTACCTTCGCAGAAGAGCCAAATCAACATTAGATAGTGTGGAAATGCCCCCCGGCAGCAATGAATCTGAAAGCTTTGACGTGTTCGACAAGATTGCTCGGGCCGAGTGGGACACCTTATTCTTTTTCTACGGTGTCATTATGGCGGTTGGCGGCCTAGGCTTTATCGGCTACCTCAGTCTGTCTTCTGAGTTCATCTACGGCGAGCTTGGCGCAACGACTGCAAATATCTTGGTGGGCATAATGTCAGCCATCGTCGATAACATTCCGGTGATGTTTGCCGTTCTGACCATGAACCCTGTCATGTCAGAAACGCAATGGTTGCTGGTCACGCTGACAGCCGGCGTAGGCGGCAGCCTACTTTCGATTGGCTCTGCGGCAGGTGTAGCGCTGATGGGTCAGGCTCGTGGACACTACACGTTCTTCAGCCATTTGAAGTGGACACCCGTTATTGCCCTCGGTTATTTCGCCAGTATTTGGGTGCATTTTTTGGTTAATGGAGTTTAATTGCCAGCCTTGCCAAAAGGTTAGATCGAACGCTCATTTCGGTTTCGCCCACCGACACCATTATTCCAAAAACCCCAGTCAGAAATGACTGGGGTTTTTATGGCACAGCAAATTACCACCATTCATCTAACTCAATTTTATGCAGGCATCACAATTGCCTGACACCAAGAATATTTCTAAACATACAGCCAAATCCAGCCCTTTTACCCAGCATTAAGTCTCAGCAAGCTTTACGATTTGTTTTATTAGCAACGTAGAATATATATACTAAAGTGGATGAGGGTAGATGGCAGTATCAACGTATTTCGACATATAAACCGCAACAAAAATATGAAATAGAAAAAGCACATGGAGGTTAAACAATGCACCCTACAAGAACCATGATTGAACACCTACTGGCTCATGATGACGTTCCAGAAAAGACTAAGGGATTGCTCATCGATCTAACCGTCTTGATAAGTGATCAGACCGAGCTAATGGCCGATATAGACAAGCGAGTTCAAACGCTATCGGAGCAGTACAATATTCTGGAAAAGGAGCTGAACAATCAGAAGGTCGCATTGACATACAGCGATCAAAAAAGGTTAACCAGCTCTTCGGATGCCTGATACAAGCTAAACAATCAAAGAGATAGAGCTCCCTCAACAAAGCCTCCTAAAGCTGTATTACATTCAGCCACAGAATCGCTATTATTATTCTAAAAAGGGGCTACGAGTAATCGCAGCCCCTTTTTGTATTACAGACCATGGGTCTTTCAGGGCATCACCCTAATGAAACCCAACCACTTATTGTATGCGTCTATCACCCATCGTGGCCGGGCACCACCATCACCCGCCAACTGCAGCTGAGGGTGTGCATTAATCACGCCCTGTAAAACAGGTTCCTGAGTCTTTTCCACATCCACAAACAAGACATGCTTACCCGCCGCAAGCACTTCCCTGAAAGCCCGGAAATCTGTATTGGGCATTTGGATACCAAACAATCCGCCTTCCCACGTACAAAAACCTAAGGCGAGCAACGATAGAAAAATAAACGGTACCCAGGTCGTGGATTCAGCCACACCCAAAACATAGGCAAAGACCAATACAATGATGGCCAGCGCCAAGCCAATCAGTGCACCTATCTCAGTACCGTGTACCACATCTGTTTTCAGTACCGCTTCAACCTCCGGCAAGTCATGCTCTTTTAACTGCCGGTCACTTTGACTGAGCACATGGATCTGAGTACGAGCTAAACCTTCATCCTCCAGCTCATGCTCAAGCACTTCCAACTCGTCAATATTGTCGCTGATATAATAATGTCGATTCATATACGCCCCCTGAAACCGACAGGCGCTCCGAAAGCCTTGATGGAGAGACCTTTCCGCTCACAACATAAGCGGTCAACACAGTCCCTAAAGAAATACTCAAAAGAACATTAAAATTATAGCACCTGCATAAAAAACCCCAGTGAATCATAGGAAATATATAGGCTGTTAATCCATTAGATTATTAAAACTTAGCTTCTAGTAATATTTAGGCTTTAAATCTCTATTTACAGCGTAAACACGTCCCGATAGCCGGCAACATCCACCTCATAATCCGTGTGACGACGCAGATAATCACGCTGTGATTCCAACGCTTCAGCCTCACCGTGAATCAATAATATACGGGTAGCTTTTTGTAATTCAGACTGCTCTAACCAGCGATGTATATCTACATAATCAGCGTGGCCAGATAAACCATCCATAACCTCAATACGCGCTTTACAAGGCACCCACTGCCCATGAAGCCTGATGCTATCGACACCCTGTAACATTTTTGCGCCGCGTGTCCCGCCCGCCTGATAACCCGTAAACAAAACCGTCGTGTGATGATTTGAAAGCAAGCGTTTAAAATGATGAAGAATCCGACCTCCTGTTGCCATTCCACTTCCAGCAATAATGATATGAGGGTAGCGTTGCTCGGCAATGGCCTTAGAATCCTCCACACCCGCCGTGTAATTAATTGACTGCCCCAGCTGCTTACATTGCTTACCCGTGAGCCGATGTTGATCTGTAAAACGGCAATAAATATCAGAGACATTAATCGCCATGGGGCTATCAAGGTAAATTGGCAATTTAGGGATAGCACCCTCATCCATCAAAGTAACGAGCATATGCTGTAATGCTTGCGCTCGACCCACCGCAAAGCTAGGGATCAGCAACACACCACCCTCACTGACCGTCTCATTAACGATGGTCTCTAATTGACGCCATGGGTCGACTCCGCCATGACGGCGATTCCCGTATGTGGACTCCAAAAGCAGTAGATCGAGGGGCGGTAGCGCTCGAGGGGGGCGCATAAAGATATCATCGGGGCGGCCAACATCTCCAGAAAATCCAATACGTTTACCTTCGGATTCAATAATGACACTGGCAGCCCCAAGAATATGCCCCACAGGTTGTAGAAAAAATGTCAGCTCGCCTATTTTAACCGTCTGATCAAAATCGACTCCTTCAAATAATGTCAAACTTTGCTCTGCCGTAGCTCGGTCATAAAGCGGCTGAGGATGACTGTGTTTACCCAGTTTATGGCGACCATAAAAGCGGGCGTCCTCCTCCTGAATGTGACCACTGTCTGGCAACAAAATACCGCACAAAGCCTGAGTCGCATGGTGGGTATACACGGGGCCGCGATAGCCCTGTCGGTACAATGCGGGAATAAATCCACTGTGGTCCAAATGAGCATGGGTAAGTATTACCGCATCAAGCTTTTCAACATCCAGAGCCAACGGCTGCCAGTTGCGCTCGCGCAACCACTTATAACCTTGAAACAAACCACAATCTATCAGCACTTGAGTATCGCCAGTTTGCAGCAAAAATTTTGAGCCGGTGACAGTTTCAGTACCGCCCAGAAATGTAATTTTCATTCTTTAAAGTTCCTTAGAAAAGTTACCGATAATTAAATAGATACAACCTTTAAATTATTCAAAAGACTTTGTGCTGCGCTAGTTCTTATTCAGTTTATCATCGGTATCTGCGTCCCTCATATCATAAAAATCATTACGTGTAGTCGTGAAGTTTTCATGAAACT
>JAUVQU010000102.1 GCA_030597965.1 Cellvibrionaceae bacterium | reverse complement strand
GGGAATACTTCGTGATGGGTTGATGATAAAAGCTAAAGACGGTGAAATTATAAAGAAAATGAGCCTCGCAGAATGGCAGGCGGTTATTGATGTGAATCTTACGGGCGTTTTCCTCTGTGGGCGTGAAGCAGCAGAGCGCATGATAAAACTGGGGGCTGAAGGGGTAATCAGTAATATCTCCAGTATTTCTAAAGCGGGCAATATGGGACAGTCTAACTACAGCGCCGCTAAAGCCGGTGTTGCTGCAATGACGGTAACCTGGGCTAAGGAGCTTGCACGTTACGGTATTCGCTCTGGTGCTATTGCTCCGGGCTTTATTGGCACTGACATGGTTAACAGCATGAAACCTGAAGCGTTGGAAAAAATGACTTCTGGTATTCCACTAAAGCGCTTGGGAACCCCTGAAGAGATCGGTCACACCTGTGCTTACATTTTTGAAAATGATTATTTTACAGGCCAGGTAATCGAAATGGATGGCGGTCTAAGAATTTAATTCTTAGACTCTAATTCCCCGTCGTAACGTAAGCGGCGGCGGAATCTATCACTAAAAGGCTTGTACTTTCGACTATAACCCACCCTTGAAATCTCTTTATTTTTGAGCCGTTTTTATGACTTCTTCACCTCAATTACGTCCCCGTCGTTCCGTTTTGTATATGCCTGGCTCTAATAGCCGCGCGCTGGAAAAAGCCAAAACACTGGACGCCGATGCTTTGATTCTTGACTTGGAAGATGCGGTATCTCCCAATCAAAAACAACTCGCGCGCGAACAAGTGATTGCCGCTGTAAAGCATGGTGGTTATGGCAACAGGGAAATGGTTATCCGCATTAATCCTCTGGAATCAGCATGGGGTGAAGACGATTTAACGGCGGTAGCAACCAGTGGTGTTAGTGCTGTGTGTGTCCCTAAGGTTGAAACGGCACAGCAGGTGCTCGACATTGTTCGCATTATGGAGACCGCTGGCGCGCCTGCTAATATGCAGATATGGGCAATGACCGAAACCCCGCTGGGTGTGATCAACGTCAACCAGGTAGCATCGGCACACTCACGCTTGACCGTGTTAATTATGGGCACTTCGGATTTATCGAAAGAATTACGTGTGCCGCATACCCCGGACCGACTGGGCTTTATCACTTCACTGAGTCTTTGTGTTCTTGCGGCCAGAGCTAATGATTTAGATGTACTGGATGGCGTTTATTTGGACCTAAGTGATGAGGAAGGCTATACGGCCAGTTGTGTGCAGGGGCGCCAATTAGGCTTTGATGGAAAAACGCTGATTCACCCTAAGCAATTGAATGCAGCCAATAAAGTGTTTGGCCCATCGGTGGCGGATGTCGATCACGCCAATCGAATCATTGCTGCTTTTGAAACCGCTGAAGCGGAAGGTAAGGGTGTGGCGCTGCTGGATGGAAAGCTGGTTGAAAATCTGCATGTCGATGAGGCACAGCGTACCTTGTCTATTGCCCAGGCCATTGCACAAGCTATCGCTGAAAAATAGAAGGCTAGTAAAGCTCACCCAGAGTATCGAGGTGCAGGAGATACAAACGCGTATCCAGTTCTAACTGGTGATAGTCCGGCTCCATGTATTGGCAGAGCTTATAGAAGGCTTTGTTGTGCTCTTTTTCTTTTATGTGCGCCAGCTCATGCACAACGATCATACGCAGAAATGATTCGGGCGTGCGTTTGAAGAGACTGGCGATACGTATTTCATTTTTACGCTTGAGTTTACTACCCTGCACACGACTGATGTGTGTATGTTGACCCAATGCGTGCTGAATAACTTTCAGTTTGTTGTCAAAAATAACTTTATTGAGCGGTGAAGACTTCTTTAGGTATTGGCCTTTAATCGTCTGAGTGAAATCGTACAATGCCGTATCATTGCGTATATTGTGCGGTTCAGGATAGCGATCCAGCAGTAATTTACCCAAACGCTTATTTTCAACGAGAGTTTTGGCCTGCTCTTGCAGCTGCGAAGAGTAGCCTGTCAGATAGCGGTAAGGATCTTTGTTCGGTCTCATGCGCGCATTGTACGGTCAGTGGTTTAAAAATAATATTAAGGTTTGTTAGTGTCACTCCCAATACTCTACTCATTTCGCCGTTGCCCTTATGCTATGCGTGCTCGTCTGGCGTTGTGGTCGTGCGATATCGAGCTGGAATTGCGTGAAGTGGTACTGAAGCATAAGCCGCAAGCCATGCTGGATACTTCACCTAAGGGAACGGTACCTGTCTTACAGCTGCCTAATGGCGATGTGATTGATGAAAGCATCGACATTATGCACTGGGCATTACAACAACGAGATCCCAATAGATGGCTTAGTGGATACAACCAAGAGGCTGCGTCATTAATCGAGCGCAATGACGACGAGTTTAAGTCGGCCCTTGATCGCTATAAATACGCCGATCGATACCCAGAGCAAAGCGCTGAAACTTATCGTGCCGAAGGCGAGCTGTTTTTAGCCAATTTGAACCAGCGAATAGAGTCTCATTCAGAGGGAGATAAGCGAGGCTATTTGATGGGTGAAGAACTCAGCTTAGCCGATATGGCAATCTTCCCCTTTGTTCGTCAGTTTGCCCATGTCGATAAGCCTTGGTTTTACGCCACCGAGTACTATTTTTTAATCGCTTGGTTAGATAAGTTGCTGAATGCTGAATTGTTTAAACGTATCATGCCGAAGTACCAGCCTTGGCAGGCAGGTGATACGCCCTTAATCCTGAATAGAGCAAGCGGATGACTGACCAGCAAGCAACTTTATATTATGTACACGACCCCATGTGCAGCTGGTGCTGGGGCTTTAAGCCATGCTGGGATGAGCTGAAGGGCCGACTGGGTGAGCGTTTTGGCGAGCAATTGCGCATTGAATCCATTGTCGGTGGTCTTGCCCGTGATGCAAATGAGCCAATGCCGGAGGAACTTCAAAATAGACTCCAAGCAACCTGGCACAAGATCCATCAACAACTCGGTGCCGAGTTTAATTTTGATTTTTGGACAAAGAATCAACCGCGTCGCTCTACCTATATGAGTTGCCGAGCGGTGCTGGCAGCGCAAAAGCAGGGTGTTGACGATGCCGAATCTCAAGCTTTGGGTTGGGCAATGATTGAGGCCATTCAAAAAGCCTATTACTTACGGGCATTAAACCCATCTGACGTTCCAGTGCTACAACAACTGGCTGGTGAATTAGGGCTTGACGGACAACAACTTGTTGAAGATATGGATTCGAGAGAGTTACAGGTAGAGTTTCGAGAGCATTTACGCATAACACGAAGCTTACCGATTCAAGGTTTTCCTTCCTTAGTTTTGAGTGTCCCAGGTGTGCATGAGAGTTGGATTACTCAGGATTATTCGAACCCTGAGCCCATGTTTGACGAAATAGAGCAAAAGCTCTCGGGGCTACTTAGCGGTGAGTTAGCGGTGAATAAATTAGTAGTTAAAAAAGTTAGTGGTGGGGAAGTTTAATGCTTGATAAAGCTCACCATATTCTCAAACATACCTACGGTTATGACGCTTTCCGTGATCGTCAGGCGGAGATTATTCAAACAGCATTGAACGGCGACGATACGGTAGTATTGATGCCCACCGGTGGTGGTAAGTCTCTCTGCTACCAGATTCCGGCGTTGGTTCGAGAGGGTTTGGGTATTGTTATTTCACCATTGATTGCCTTAATGCAGGATCAGGTATCCAGCCTGCAGCAATTGGGTATTAATGCGGCTTTTTTAAATTCCACATTGAAGGCCGAACAAAAGCGCCAAGTAGCGGCGGCGATGCACAACAAAGAATTACAACTGCTTTATATTGCGCCAGAAAGGCTAATGCAGCCGCAGACGCTAGAGTGGCTACAGCAATTTGAAATCTCTCTCATTGCGATTGATGAGGCTCACTGTGTTTCACAATGGGGACACGATTTCCGCCAAGACTATCTACTGCTGCATCATTTAAAAGAACGCTTTCCCAATGTGCCTCGTATGGCATTAACCGCCACGGCAACGCCGCGATCACAGGCGGATATCGCTCATAATTTGCAGTTAGATAACCCGCAGTTTTTTATCAGTAATTTTGATCGTCCGAATATCCGCTACACCGTTGCGCAAAAGAACGATGCCCGTAAGCAGCTCATACGTTTTATTGCTCAGCATAAAGGTGAGAGTGGAGTGGTTTATTGTCTGTCCCGTAAAAAAGTAGAGTCGACGGCGGCATGGTTGTGTACGCGCGGTTTAACGGCACTGCCATACCACGCCGGTTTGCCGGCGGAGCTGCGTGCACACAATCAGGATAGGTTCCTGCGGGAAGAAGGTATCATCATGGTGGCGACCATTGCCTTTGGTATGGGTATTGATAAACCTGATGTACGCTTTGTGGCGCACATGGACTTACCTAAATCCATGGAGGCTTACTACCAGGAAACAGGGCGAGCAGGGCGCGATGGTGACCCCGCCGATGCCTGGATGATTTATGGTCTAAACGATGTGGTACAGCTCAGCCAGATGGTGGCTCAATCAACAGCGGGTGAAGAATTCAAACGCAACGAGCGACAAAAGCTGGATGCATTACTGGGCTGGTGTGAAGTCACAGAGTGTCGTCGGCAGCCATTATTGGCGTATTTTGGTCAAACTCAAACCTCACCCTGTGGTAACTGTGATACCTGTCTGACGCCACCGAAAACCTGGGATGCTACGGAGGCGGCTCGAAAGTTACTGTCCTGTGTTTATCGCACGGGGCAGCGCTTTGGTGCGGGGCAGGTGATTGATGTATTGCGCGGTAAAGACAACGACAAGGTGCGTAATTATGGCCATGAAAAGCTCAGTTGTTTTGGTGTCGGCAGTGATTTATCACCAGAGCGATGCAGCTCGATCATCAGGCAGCTCATCGTGCGGGGCTATCTCTTTGCTGACGCGGAGCGTTATGGCGCCTTGCGGCTGACCGAGAATGCCCGACCTTTATTAAAAGGCGATGAGTCGTTACTGCTGCGTGAAGATATTCGTGAGTCGCTTCTTAAGCACAAAAAGATACGCAAACACGCCCATGTCAGTGATGAAGACTCAAGCCTGTGGGATCTCTTACGGGCTTGTCGGAAAGATCTGGCTGATGAGAATGGGATCCCACCTTACCAGGTGTTCCATGATGCTACTTTGATGGAAATGATGGAGATGCACCCAACCACCTACAGTGAGCTGCTCGAGATTAGCGGTGTGGGTGAGAAGAAGCTTGATAAGTTTGGTGATGCATTTTTAGACGTCATCAACAAGCATCTCCTGAGCGAAGGGTAGTTTGTGAATATTAATGAGAAAGAGCACATCGTTCAAGCGACACAGCAATGGCTTGATGATGTCGTTATCGGCTTGAATTTGTGTCCGTTTGCGAGGAAGCCGAGGCGAGCGGGGCAGGTGCGCTTTGTCGTCAGTGAGGCCGAGCGTGAAGAAGAGCTGCTGTTGGATATTGAGCGAGAATTAAATCTTCTGGATGTCAAAAGCACGGATGAGCTAGAGACCACTTTGGTGGTCGTGCCTAACTTTCTATCGGACTTCTGGGACTACAATCAGTTTATTGAATGGGTTGAGGCATTGGTTAAAAGAAGCGGCTGGGAAGGGGTGTATCAGATCGCCACCTTTCATCCGGATTACTGCTTTGCGGGTACGGAGCCAGAAGCCCCGGAAAACCTTACCAATCGGTCTCCGTACCCTATCTTTCATTTAATTCGCGAAGCTTCGATGGAGGCCGTGTTGGAGCGATATCCAGACCCTGAATCAATTCCTGAGAATAATATGGCAAGGGTGTCTGGATTAACGGAAGCAGAGAAGCGGAAGTTATTTCCCTATCTCTTGTAGGATCTCCCTTAAGAGGGCTTACTTTTGGTGCCTGAAAGCGAACATCGAAGTTCGGCTTTTGCACATTCGCCAGCAAGGCTAGCTCTTACAGATGCCTTGTAAAAGCTCCCTTAAGAGGGCCTGCTTTTGGTGCCTGGAAGCGAACATAAAGATTGGCTTATGTACATTCGCCAGCAGGGCTGGCTCTTACAAGGTGATTTAAAGCAGCGTAATCTTATCCCGCGCAATCAAGATCTTTTTCGCTTTAAACAACCCGCCCAGCGCTTTCTTATAGTTCTTCTTGCTCACATTGAAGTGATGGTAAATATCATCCGGCGCGCTTTTATCGGTAAGAGTGCTGGTGCCGCCGTTATTGCGCAGGTGCTGTAAAATCTGTTCACTCAGTTCGTCACGACCTTCTCCTGCATGGCGCTGTAAGCTGAGACCTATCTTATTATCTGACCGAATTTCTTTAATAAAACCCTTTAACTGCTTGCCATACTTCAATGGTTTGAATGCGTCGTCTTTAAAAATAAGGCCGGTGTGCGTGTGGTTGATCACCGCCTTGTAACCTAATTCACTGCGGCCACAAATCAGCATGTCAACTTCCTGACCTTTTTCAAAGTCGTCGTTTAAATCAGTTAAATGGCGATTAATTCTGGAGCTCGCAAGAATACGGTGAGCGTAGCCATCCAAAAACAGGTGTAAGACATAGCTTTTACCGGCTTCCATAGGAACATGCTGTTCGCTGTAGGGTACCAACAGATCCTTTGGCAGGCCCCAGTCAAAGAACGCACCCACATCATTTACTTCAATGCACTTAAGGTAGGCCGTTTGTCCTACCATTGCCTTGGGTGTTTCTGTGGTCGCAATCAACTGGTCTTCTGAATCGGCGTAGATAAAAACATCCACTTCATCCATGTAGTTGGTGTCTTTCGGTACATAGCGGCTGGGCAATAATATATTGCCCAGATCGCCGCCATCCAAATACACGCCAAAATCGACCTGTTTAATCGCTTGAAGTCGGTTCATTTTACCAATCTTGAGCATGTTTTTGTGCCTATTCAGTGTTCTTGATGGAGGGGAGTTTAAGTGGTGACGGCTGTATTAGCTAGGTGGCGTGATATTAGTCGCCATATTCCCCGCAATGCTCGTGGCAATGCGCTTTGCCTTTTCTGCGTATGGGCCAGCACATTCATCGCTGCACGTTGTGGTGAACAGTGTCAGCCAACGATCAAAATCCTCTTCCTTGAAGGGCTGCTTTTGATGAACCTCGCGATGGATGTTCATTGTGTGGCGGTCATAACCTTGTTGCCCAAGCAAGAGCTTCTCCCAGTAACCACAGATAAAGCTCAGGTGTTCTGGCAAATTAATTTGTGCGATATCTAGAAATATAGGCGCAAGAATGGAGTCTTTAAGTACTTTCGCATAAAACGCTTTGATAAAGCGTTCGATATTGGCAGAGCTGTCTAGGTCGTAAGTCACTGTATTTAATAATCTGTAGTCGTTCGATGGGAAATTATAACCTTATTGAAACGACAAAGCCCGCCAAGAGCGGGCTTTGTCGTTGAGTTTATTGGCTTTTACTTAATGCCATTAAACCTCAAATTGATCATCCATCTCCTCATCGTTACTGGCTTCGAGCGTATTCGCCTCTAGGGCTCGGTGGCGCTTGTCTTTGGTTTTACTGTTCATTGCCTTTAACTTTGTTTCTGCCGCCTTAAAGGCTTCTTTTACCGCCAGATGAATAGACGCGCTGTCTTTATGAACCACAATCGGATGGCCATTGACGTCTAAATCTAAATGGGCGCTGAAGACTTTACCCTTATGGTGGTTAGGCATGCTGTGTTGACGGGGGGTATCGAGCACTACGCGACTGCTGAATATGTTGTTTGAGAATCTATTAAGTTTGGCGATTTTCTTTTCGATGGACTCGGTGAGAGCCGGGGAGATATCAAGGTCGCGATAGATTACTGTGTTGCTGTTCGACATAGGCGAAACTCCTTTCTTATCATTTCTGATGTTGTATGCAGTCGGAGCGTGCTTACACACACTCTAATCATTCCCAAAGGAATCGCTGCGATGTCCAAAGATCTGAAGTTGCTAGTCTAACTACGATCAATGGAGGGTCAGAAAGGTGGCCACCCTTATTTAATATATTGCCCCTCTGGCTGTGATTTTCAAGTGTTTTTTTTAAATTCTCTTAACTGTTCACGATTTAGCTCCATTTCAATTTTTAAATAAAAGTTAACGTATTGGTTTGTAGCGGGGGAAATGAAAAGGTAAAAAAACATTTTTAATACCTTGAATCTTTTTTATATGACCTTACTTATTTATTACAGGCGGCC
>JAUVQU010000204.1 GCA_030597965.1 Cellvibrionaceae bacterium | reverse complement strand
GTGAACTCCGTGGGCAGTCGCCATGACATGGATACGCTGGCGCAAAAACATCTCGACCACAAAACCATCAGCTTTGAAGAGGTTGCAGGGAAAGGTACAAAACAGCTCACGTTTAACCAAATTGCATTAGAGGAGGCGGGTCCTTACGCCGCTGAAGATGCGGATATTACGCTGCGCTTACATCAAGCATTGTGGCCTCAGTTGCAAGCAGAAGATGGTTTGCCACAGGTGTTTAATGAGATTGAATTGCCGCTTTTGAGTGTGTTATCGAAGATTGAGCGCACGGGTGCATTGATCGATGCTAAGCGCCTGGCTGAGCAGAGTCTGGAGATTGGGGCGCGGTTGGTTGCATTAGAAAAGGAGGCGTTCGATCTGGCAGGCGAAGAATTCAACCTGAGTTCGCCAAAGCAGCTAGGGGTGATTCTGTTCGAAAAGCTTCAGCTGCCCGTGATTAAGAAGACGCCGAAGGGAGCACCATCCACAGCCGAAGAAGTGTTGCAGGCGTTGGCATTGGATTATCCGCTGCCGAAGTTGTTGATTGAGCATCGAGGCTTATCCAAGTTGAAGTCGACTTACACAGACAAGCTGCCGAAGATGATCAACCCGAGAACGGGTCGAGTGCATACCTCCTATCACCAGGCAGTGACCGCGACCGGCCGTTTGTCTTCTTCGGATCCTAACCTGCAAAATATTCCAATCCGCAGCGAGGAAGGTCGCCGTATTAGGCAGGCCTTCATTGCACCACAGGGTTATAAGATTCTGGCGGCGGATTACTCTCAGATTGAGCTGCGAATCATGGCGCATTTGTCCGGCGATGAGGGCTTGTTGAACGCCTTCACTCAAGGCTTGGATGTACACAGAGCAACAGCCGCAGAAGTCTTTGGCGTATCACTGGGTGAGGTGACAGATAATCAGCGTCGCAGCGCTAAGGCCATTAATTTTGGTCTGATCTACGGGATGTCGGCGTTTGGACTGGCAAAGCAGTTGCATATTGGCCGTAAAGAGGCACAACAGTATATCGAGTTGTATTTTGATCGTTATCCGGGCGTGAAAGCGTATATGGACAACACGCGAATAGAAGCGGCAGATACAGGCTATGTGCAAACTTTAAAGGGGCGCAGGCTTTACCTGCCTGAGATTAAATCCAGTAACGGCATGCGACGACAGGCGGCAGAGCGCACGGCGATCAACGCGCCCATGCAGGGCACGGCGGCTGATATTATCAAATTGGCGATGATCGAGGTGGATCAATGGCTGACGAAGAGTGAGCTGGATGCCAAGGTTATTATGCAGGTGCACGATGAGCTGGTATTGGAAGTTGCGGTCTCTGATCTTGATGCTGTGTCGGCGGGGCTTGTGGAGAAGATGCAGGGAGCGATGAATTTGGATGTGCCGCTCGTAGTAGACGTAGGGGTAGGCGACAACTGGGATGAAGCCCATTAGGGAGGCGGGCGGGTTATTTTTCCGCATAACTGCGTCGCCTGGAGGTGCCTACTTTTGGTGAGGTCGTACTCACTCAGTCACTTATTATTCATAAGCTCCTTCGCTCCGTGCGCTTTCGCCTTGTTCTGCTAAGCTATTTGAGGAAAATGAAATTAATTTTGAACTTATACGGGGCGGTCACGTCATAGTATACAAGAGCACCATGTGGTGTCTTACTCTCTCTGTTAGATTATTGAAGGCCAACTGGCCTAGAGCTTCCCCAAGCTAGCGCCCTAACCTGATGGTTGGGGTTTTTTTTGCCTGGGGTGTAGGGAAAAATTTAGGAGGGTGGAAGAAAAAAGTAAAATTATTTGGAACTAACACAGGGGTTCTGCGTCATAGTATGCAAGAACACCATATGGTGTCTTACTCTCTCTGTTAGATTATTGAAGGCCAACTGGCCTAGAGCTTCCCCAAGCTAGCGCCCTAACCTGATGGTTGGGGCTTTTTTTTGCTTGTGATTTTCGGGATTAGTAAACTACTCTTCAACCAACTCTTGAGGCTCCGCTGCTTGATTGAGCCAGAAGGTGAGTTTCTTTTTAAGCTCGCCGACGCCGGTGGCTTTCAGCGAAGAAAACATTTGTACCGTCACTAAATCGTCCACTTGAGCATCTTTGATGTGCTTGCGTACCGCTAATAGCGTGCTGCTGGCAGGGCCTTTTTTCAACTTGTCGCTCTTGGTGAGTAGAATGTGGACAGGCATTTCGCCTTCGAGAGCCCAATTCAGCATCATGGTGTCGAACTCTTGTAGTGGGTGGCGGATGTCCATCAATAACACCACGCCCTTTAAGCATTCACGTTTCTGAAGGTATTCCTCCAGGTTTCGCTCCCATTGGCGTTTCATCTTGACCGGCACCTTGGCAAAACCATAACCGGGCAGGTCGACCAGACGCTGATTGTCGGACACAGGAAACATATTGATGAGCTGGGTGCGCCCTGGCGTCTTACTGGTCCGTGCCAGCTTGTGGTTTTCGGTTAGCGTGTTGATGGCGCTCGATTTGCCGGCGTTAGATCGGCCCGCGAAGGCGACCTCGGCACCAGTGTCCGGCGGACACTCGCGGATGGACGGGGCGCTCTGGGTAAATTCGGCTTTGGTGAAGTCTATGGGCTGCACGGGCTGTTCCAGCAAAAAGTTCATGAGTTTTTAACCGGTTAGCACAGGGTGAAATAGTGCTAACAGGGAGTGGATGGTTTGTATATAATAACGCGGCTGTCAAGTGCCTCAGGGGCTAATTGTATCTGCTGGGGGGTGAAAAGTATCTCTTGCTTGAGTAGAGTTTTTGCATAACGGATAAAAAGTCGCTGCATAACTGATAAAAAGACGGATTGAATAATGAAAAATGTTTTTAAATACGTGTTGATGGTCGCTGGCGTGGTTGTCATTGCACAGGGTGCGATGGCAGCGGGTAATGCGGATGCTGGTAAAGATAAAGCGGCTGCATGTGCAGCTTGCCACGGTGCTGACGGTAATAGCGCCGCGCCAAACTTCCCTAAGCTGGCTGGTTTGGGTGAAAAATATCTTGCTAAGCAAATGAACGACATCAAGGCGGGTACGCGCCCAGTTGTTGAAATGACGGGGCAGTTAGACAATTTGTCTGAGCAAGACATAGAAGATGTTGCTGCCTTCTTTAGCAGCCAGCCGTTGCAACTGTCGGGCTCGCAAGAGTTGACCGTTAAAGTCGGTTCCGGTATTGAAGTTGATGGCTTGAAATTGGGCGAGAAAATTTACCGTGCAGGCAGTGCCGAAGTAGGTGCGCCAGCGTGTACCGGTTGTCACTCTCCTCGCGGCCAAGGTAATGCGCCAGCAGGCTATCCACGTATCAGTGGTCAGCACGCCGATTACATTGAGAAGCAGCTGCGCGATTTCCGTGCAGGCAATCGTATCAATGATGACTCACAGATTATGCGCCAGGTTGCAGGGCACCTTACAGATTCAGAAATTAAAGCTGTGGCCAATTACATTGCAGGCTTGAATTAATAGGCTTTTAGTTGAACAAACGTTTGGATTAAGCTCGCGTTCAGGTGCGAGCACTAAGATAAAGGCGACCGGCTATGGCAACATAGCGTCGCCTTTTTTGTTTCAGTCATAGTCGATAATTGCAGGGCTTTCAGGGAACTTGAGTAATAATTGTTGTCTATGAGAATTGATTTTCTTTTTTGGAGTATGAATATGAAGCGAGTAATCGCCGCTGTAGCACTGACGCTACTTTCCATTACCGCTTGCGCAGAAGATGCAGGCTCGACGCCCGAATATCAAGCGGGTACGCACTACCAGGTGCTGCCTGCGCCTGTGCCAACTCGTGACGCGGAAAAAATCGAAGTGACTGAGGTGTTCTGGTATGGCTGCGGACATTGTTTTAACTTTGAGCCGGTCGTGCATCAGTGGGCAAAGCAATTACCGGATGATGTGTATGTTGATCAGTCCCCCGCTATTTGGGGTTCTATTAACTTTAAAGACAAGCCTCTGGACTGGGGCAACCCAATGGCGATTCATGCGCGTGCTTATTTTACGGCTCAGGCGTTGGGTGTTTTAGATGAAGTGCATACGCCAATATTTAAAGCGTTAAATGTTGAAAAGAAGAAGCTGGCTAGTGCTGACGAGTTGGCGGAGTTGTTTGCGGCGCACGGCGTGGACAAAGATACGTTCATTCGCACCTATGCGTCTTTCGGAATCACTAGTCAAACACAGCGAGCATACTCGCGGGTGTTGGCTTACAAAATCACCGGGACGCCAGAGTTGATCGTGAATGGTAAGTATCGTGTGAGTGGGCGTATGGCGGGTAGTCAAGCCAATATGTTGAAAGTGGCGGAGTTTTTGATTGCCAAAGAGCGTATGTCTAACTAATCAATATGGCCAGTAAGTCACAAAAAAGGCCGCTAAATAGCGGCCTTTTTTGTGACCGGGGGAAGTCTAGCCCGCAAGGCCTGTTT
>JAUVQU010000225.1 GCA_030597965.1 Cellvibrionaceae bacterium | reverse complement strand
GGAAAAACTGGGTTGGTTTGGCTACGGCGTACAATTATCCGATCCCGTTCGTCACGTTCTAGAGGATTTCGCCGAAAATCAGGACAAAAAGCGCACTAAACGCGACACCATTCAATTGATCGTACAAGGTGTTGTCGCCGCTATTCTGATCTTTTCACTGGCGCTCCACGTTGCCGAAGTCGGTATGATTGGCCTAATGGTGATCGTATTACTGACCGCCTTTAACGGTATTATTGAAGAACACCAAATTGGCCACGCCTTTGAAGAGGCTCTGCCCTTCACTGCGCTATTGGTCGTATTCTTCGCAATCGTAGCTGTTATCCATGATCAGCATCTGTTCTCGCCAATTACCAATGCCGTATTAAATATGGATCCAGGTAATCAGCCCGCCATGTTATTCCTGGCTAACGGTGTACTGTCCATGATCAGTGACAACGTATTCGTTGCCACGGTGTACATTAATGAAGTAAAAGCCGCATTTGACGCCGGTGACATTACTCGCGAGCACTTCGAAAAACTGGCCATTGCAATCAACACGGGTACCAACCTGCCCAGCGTAGCCACACCGAATGGCCAGGCAGCCTTTTTGTTCTTGTTGACTTCAGCCATTGCTCCGCTGATCCGTTTATCCTACGGACGCATGGCATACATGGCTCTGCCTTACACCATCGTATTAACCAGCGTTGGTCTGATCATGGTAATGATCACGCTGTAATTACATGTAACACTTACCCATAAAAAAAGCGTGCAATGCACGCTTTTTTTATATCTCGTAATCACCAAAAAACAACTAAAATAAATTAGACCTACGCATTATCCAACCACGTACATTCTCCACCAGAGGCCTTTTTAACCACTTCAAGCTTATTCTGATGTTGTATCAGCTCCTCTTCCGTCGCAGCAATCACAGGCAGTACTGCACGCTGACCAGATAATCGTCGAATACTGCTGCCCGCCGCTAAATTACCACCATCGGCACCTTCCGCCTCACCTGCAAGTAATAGATTGCGCTGGCCGCCGGTCATCAGCAAATAAACGTCAGCAAGAATCTCGGAATCGAGTAAAGCCCCGTGTAAATCGCGCTGGGAGTTATCAGCGCCATAACGTTTACACAACGCATCTAAATTATTCTTTTGACCCGGGTGCTTTTGTCGAGCCATCACCAACGTATCAATAACGCCACACACCTTCATTACTGAAGGTATCGCCGGTTTCATCAACTTGAATTCGTGATCAATAAAGCCGATATCAAACGGGGCATTGTGGATAATCAGTTCTGCACCTTCGATAAACGCCAAGAACTCATGGGCGATTTTTTCGAAGGGAGGTTTATCCAACAAAAATTCATTGGAGATTCCGTGAACCTCCATAGCCCCTTCATCCACCTCTCGACCTGGGTTAATGTACTGGTGGTAATGGTTGCCTGTCAGCTTTCTATCCACCAGCTCGACACAACCAATTTCAATAATACGGTGTCCCTGACTCGGTTCTAAACCCGTGGTCTCTGTATCTAATACAATTTGTCTCATTGGTTATTATCCACTTGCCTAGCCGGCAGAATTAACACGAAAGGGCTTCAATGCCTTGATTAGCGAGCTCATCAGCGATTTCATTTTCACGGTGCCCAGAATGCCCCTTAACCCAATGCCAGGAAACATTATGACGTGAGGCCTGCTCATCCAAACTCTTCCAAAGATCTACATTTTTAACGGGTTTTTTTGCCGATGTTTTCCAGCCGTTTTTCTTCCAGTTTTTCATCCAGGCAGTTATACCCTGACGAACATACTGCGAGTCAGTAGTAAGCACGACCTTGCAAGGCTCTTTAATCGCCCTTAAACCTTCAATGGCTGCCATTAACTCCATACGGTTATTGGTGGTTTCACATTCACCTCCATAGAAAGGCTTTTCTTTGCCTCCATAACGCAACAACGCCCCCCAACCACCTGGACCAGGGTTACCCTTACAAGCGCCATCGGTAAATAATTCCACACTCTTCAATTCAGACAATACAGTAACTCTCTTTATAATATTTATGACTTAATTTTCTGTACGGGCTTCGTACTACGGGTACTGGGCTTGGTCCCAAGTACCATACCCACCGCCGGTTTAAATTTACTCCACGCCGGCTTAATGGTTCGCATACCTGCTACTTCTTTACGGGCCACCAGCAGATAATAAGACCCCCATGGCAACTTCCAGCGCGCGCCCCAACGCTCAAGAAACGTTAGCTTTTCCAGTAACGCTGGGTTATTTACTGGCACACGATAAAACCCTCTCTTCAATAGTACCGGATCGCAATCGAGCAACCTCATCCAGTCCTCAACGCGACTGGATGACAGAGAGTGATAACGCCATAATCCCCGATTCAACAGCCGTCTGAAGAATTTGGCAAACCCCTGCATGCTCCAGGGATTAAAACCCAGAACAATTAAATGCCCATGGGGGATCAGTGCTCTTGTGACCTCCCGCAACACCTGATGGGGGTTGTCGGAAAAATCCAACGCGTGGTGCAATACCACCACATCAACTGATTCTGCAGGTAATGGCAGCTGCTCAAATTCTGACTGTACACCTTGAACCAAGGCGATCGGTGACACATTGAAGCGATGGTTAATCTTACAGTCAGAGCACAAATCTTCGATATCAAATACCGTAAGAGTGGCCAAATGATAGCCAAACGCACAGTCCAGCGTCTCCTCCATCTGAATTTGCTGTTCTTTAATGAACTGCTCCCCTACTGGAGACACTGCCCATTGACGAACATCTTCAATTGCCCGTCTGCTATCAAAAACCCCTTGATTCCAACTGAGTCTGGATTTGGCCTCAAGAAGCTTTACTTTTATATTGCTAAAAGCACCCATAGTCGCCTCCACTGCGCTCATTATGCCGCTAATACCACTGCAAAATCACCCTTAAATTGATGTTTATCCCACAACCAATTCCATTGCGATAAAGTTGGTCTTTTATCACCATTACTGGGTAAAATTAACTCAAACCACCTGAACCGAGTAAACCCTGTGACCCCTGTTAATCCTGTGAAAATAAGTGTCCATCGTATACCTGCCTTTGATGATAATTACCTATGGTTGTTTCACGGCAGTAATAGCGACCAAGCCTACGCCGTTGATCCAGGTGACGCAGCCCCCATACTACAAGCGCTGGAAGACCTCAGCTTATCCTTAGCCGGCATTATCATTACCCATCACCATGGCGACCACACCGGAGGCATTAAAACCTTACTTAGCCACGAAAATGTACCCGTTTATGGTCCAGTGTCCGATAAGATTCCACAGGTAACCCACCCACTCACCGATGGCGACATATTATCACTGTCTCCGGGCATGGAGTTTCGCGTGCTTGAGGTGCCGGGTCATACTCTCGATCACATAGCATATTTCTGCGACTCAACTGAACTGGCTCCTATTCTCTTCTGTGGTGACACACTATTTTCCGGGGGCTGTGGGCGACTGTTTGAAGGGTCTCCAATACAGATGCACCACTCCCTGTCGCGACTCGCTGAACTACCGGAAAGCACCCAGCTTTATTGTGCACATGAATATACATTGGCCAATCTTGAATTTGCGATCGCAGTAGAGCCAGACAACAACGATCTACAAACCTATAGAAATGAAGTCATCAACGCACGAAACAATGACCAAAGCACCATTCCCAGCACCCTTGAAAAAGAGAAATTAATCAATCCCTTTTTGCGCTCACACACAGCTTCATTGCATCAAGTTGCTAAACAACGAACAGGCCAACCGCCTAAAAACGACGCTGAAGTTTTTGCAGTGATTAGAACCTGGAAAGACAGTTTTTAGGTTCTATATGACTTTTTAAGTAGCGACTTAGTAACTGTTTCACGTTTTTTTAACACAAATTTGACCACCTTTTAGTTTATCCCTAGAATGCGCATTTTTAAGCGGATAAATCTTAATTCATGCCT
>JAUVQU010000123.1 GCA_030597965.1 Cellvibrionaceae bacterium | reverse complement strand
GCCTTCAATTCATGTCTATGATTCAGCCTCTTTGCAGTATCGTTTCGAAATCCAATTTAGTGATCAACTAGGCATTTTAAAAGACTTTGCAGTGAGTGAAAGTGGCGATGTTTTTGCTCTGTTTACCGGCCAGCACGCCATTACCCACCTGAGTTCCAATGGGGCGTTTGTCCAAAAAATAGGTGAGTTTGGCATTGATAAACCGGAGCAGCTGAACGGGCCCAGCTCATTAACGTTAGATTCCTTGGGCAATATTCACGTGTGGGACTCGGGGGCGCGACAAATAAAAGTCTTCACTTCTAATAACCAATTTGTGCGCCAGTATGGTCAAGCACGGGTAAGTCCGGTGCAAATGGTGAGAAGCATTGATGGGCGAGACTCTTTGGTCGTGAAGGGCGGCGTGCTGGGTGATCGAGAGTGGCACTTTACGCCAGATGGGAGTGCGTTACCAACCATCTAAAACAATATTGAATATTAATAGTTATGAATAACCGAAGTCGCATTACTTAATTATGGGGGAGTATAACGGTGCAGAAGTTGGAATTACCGGATGGATTACATATAAGGCCCTCTCGCCCTTCAGATAAAGTGTTTCTGGAGCAGTTATTTCACTCGACAAGAAATGATTTGCAACTGATAGATGGTGAGCAAGATTTTATTGAGTCAATTATAGAAATGCAGTTTCGGGCTCAGACTCAGGGGTACGGTGATCAGTTTCCTAACGCTATGTACTTTATTATCGAAAAACATCATGAGGCGATTGGGAAGGCAACGCTTGATTTTGGTAGTAATGAAGTGCGCCTTATAGATCTTGCTTTATTGCCTAAAGCTCGCGGGCTGGGTTTTGGGCAGGCGGTGATCCAATCTTTCCAAATGGCGGCTGCGCAAGTTGGAGCTCCAATGGTATTGACTGTCGAGCAAGGGAATATTGGTGCGAAACAGCTGTATTTGCGCCTCGGGTTTCAAACTGAATCAATAAATCCACCCTATGAGCTGATGAGTTGGTATCCGCAAACTCATCGGGTAATTGCTGGCATTTAAGCGGTCAGCTGGGGTTACTATTTCAGGTGATATTTCGGTTTGTGAGTTGTGAATGTCAGTAAATATATGTCAGTAAAAATGGAAGAGAAAGAATATGGATAGATTTATATATGATGTGCTGATAGATCTCGTCGGGCATAAAGTTCAGGTTATGGCTGCTGATGACGATGTTTTGTTAACTGAATTGACCATTTCCGCTGTCGACCGTTCTGCTGTTAACGGTGAAGAGTTTGATGCTTTTTCGGTTGACTTGACTGGGGATGAAAAGGAGCACCTTGCGCAGGGGAATTATAGCTTTAAACATCAGTCTTTTGGTGAGGTTAAGTTGTTTATGTCTCCCTATACCATAGAACGATACCAGATATGCATCTCGCGTAAAAAAGCTAAATAGAAAATACCGTACAAATACTTTCAATTATCTACGGGAAATTACTATGTCAGAACCTTTTATTGGTGAAATTAAAGCGGTTGGCTATTCTTTTGCCCCCAAAGACTGGGCTGAGTGCAACGGCCAGCCGATGGCTATTTCACAGCATGCGACGTTATTCTCTTTGCTTGACACCGCATTTGGTGGTGACGGAAGAACTAATTTTCTCCTACCGGATATGCGTGGCCGAGTACCTGTACACGTTGGTTATGATGCTATGGGATCAACATATCCGCGTGGCGGGCGAGGCGGAGCGGAACAAGTCCCCCTTACCCAAGCGCAAATGCCTACCCATACGCATACTTTTTATGCCACGGGTGATGCAGGGACCGCCGGTGTCATATATACCCCCAATGCGCAGGGGCAGTTGGCTGTAGCGAGTGGTAATTTTTATACAAGTGCCAATCCAGATACAACACTAAACTCCGCCACCATCTCAAGTACTGTTGGTGGCTCACTGCATCCTAACATTCAGCCGACCCTAGCGTTGCTTTATGCAATTGCATTAGAGGGCTTATATCCACCTAGGAATTAGGAGAACAATTATGGCAGAACCCTATATTGGCGATATCAAGATGATGGCGTCAAATTTTGCGCCGAGACATTACGCTTTTTGTAGTGGTACGGTAATGGCAATTTCGAGCAATGATGCATTGTTTTCCTTGCTTGGTACGATGTATGGCGGAGATGGCCGTACCAGTTTTGCATTGCCTGATATGCGTGGTCGAGTCCCTGTTCACAAAGGGCAAGGGCCCAATTTGAGCAACTGGCAGCAAGGGCAACGAGGTGGTGTTGAAACAGTTACGCTCACGGCTAGTCAATTGCCAGCCCATAACCACGAATTTGGAGCCAGCAGTGCTTCTGGGGTGACAGAGAGCCCTGAAGGGGCTGTGATTGCGAAGGATACACATTACCTGCAAAGCGGCAATGTTGTAGCTTCTGGCCAATTAAATGATGCTGTGTTGGCTCCCGCAGGTGGCGATCAGTCTCATCCGAATATGGCGCCCTATCTGGGAATTTCATTTGTTATTGCACTTCTTGGTACATACCCATCACGTAATTAAGGGATAAGTTATGTCAGACCCATTTTATGCTGAAATTCGAATTTTACCTTATACGTTTGCCCCGAGAACCTGGGCTTACTGCGATGGGCAGTTTATGGCTATTGCTCAAAATACAGCGTTATTTTCCCTTGTAGGCACAACATATGGCGGCGATGGGAGAACAACGTTTGGAATCCCGAACTTGCAAGGTAGAGCCCCTTTGCATGCGGTGGGAAATCAGCATGCTCCGGGGTTGTCGTCTCATGTCCTAGGACAAATGGGAGGGTTCCCTGCAGTCACTTTGACTTCAGCTCAAATGCCGTCACATGACCATCAAGTGATAGCTGGTTTTGGGCAGGTTACTACCGATGAGGGGCAGAATAACTACCTTGGCCCGCAGTTGGCTCCTGCTCTCACACCATATAAACAACCGTTTGACGGGCAGAATCAAGTGGCGATGGGAACTACCACTATTGGTACAGCGGGAGGAAACCAAGCGCACGAGAATCGCCAACCATTTTTGGCTGTACCCTTTTGTATCTGTTTGGAGGGGATATATCCTCCGAGAAACTGATTATTAGATTGGACTGTTGGTATGGCTTGCCAGATAAAACACTTTTTTCTTTGTTGTTTGCTATTGGGGGCGGTGATGTTTCAGCTGCCAGCATGGTCACAAGAGGCGCTTGTAAAGGAACAGGCTCCTTTGAGGGGACTTGCAAGCCTGACTTTTGAGCATTTTGGGCAACCTATGCAGCTAACACAAGGGAAAGGCGGGGTGTATGTTAACCGGCAAGGGATCGAATTTAGCTTGTTGCCAAGCCTAATCGCCAAAGTGTCGCGAGAAATCACGCCAGAGGAAATCAAACATTGGTCAGAGAAAATCGCCAATGTGACGTTGCTGGCAACGCTCACGAGTAAGCGTTTGTATTTGTTGGATATAACAAATACACCCCACAGTGAGTTGATTGCTGAACTGCAGAATATGCCAAGGGTACATTATGTTCAACCAAATCTAATGCAAAGACAGGGTGGGAAGCGATTTAATAGTGGGGCAGACAATACTTTGCTTTTAGATCGTTCTCCGAAAGGGGAAGTGTCAATGCGGCGATGCGCCGGAGCAGGGTGCGCTCCGGTCAAAGTCGCCATCATTGATCAGGGGTTCAACTTTTCTCATCCTGAATTTGAGGCAATGAAACTGGAATTTAGCTTTGATGTCGATAACAGGCAGGCTCATTTGAGAGTGAGTAATCGGCAAAACGGCCATGGCACCTTGGTCGCCGGTGTGATTGCAGCCAAAGTTGACGGAGTTGGGGTAGACGGCTTGGCACCTCAGGCAGAGATCGTAGCGATTCAACAAACTAGCACTATGACGTCTGACATGGTTTTGGCGTTTCATCTTGCGAGCATGATGCAGGTAGATATTGTAAATTGCAGCTGGTCAATTCCGTTTTTGCCCGAGCCGCTGTTTGATGTTATTCAACACTTATTGAGTGAAGCCTCTTCCGTCAAACATATTGTTGTAGCTGCGGGCAATCATAGCAAAGTAGCTTGTGCTGATAACGCCTTAACTCAAATCGATGGACTTACCGTTGTAGGGGGTGGGAGAAATGGTACACCGCATAAGCGTTCCAATTATGGGGTCTGTGTTGATCTTTATGCTCCGTCTGGATATTTGACTGTAGCTAATGATGGCGTTAGTTATCGGCGATTCTCAGGGACTTCTTCGTCTGCGGCGTACGTGACAGGTGTTATTGCGCGGCGAATGTTGCTTGATCTTCCGGTAACGAAAGAAACGATAAGGGAATTATTTAATACGCAGAGAGAATAATTAAATAGAAAGGGAATGAGGAACAATATTTATAATTCTTTATTTTTGATAGAAGAAAGTTGTAATTTATGACAGGAAGTCAAATGCGAACCAATAGCAATAATATTGATAGGTTGGATAATGACGAAATAGTTCAAGATGAGTTTGACTTTACTAGTCAATACTCTGATAACTTGCCGTTGATTTTACAAGCGCTCAATATTTCATTAGTCGTTACCAGTTATCAATCATCACGCCTTATATTGGTTCGAAGCCAAGATGATAGTTTGGAAACTCACCTTTGTACATTTCCCCGGCCAATGGGGGTATATGCTGATCGGCAGCAAATTACCCTTGGTACACTCGGTCAAGTGATTAGCTTCAAGCGAAGTGATGGGGTTTTAAAAAAAGTTAAGGCCGGACAGTTGGATGCTCCTGACTTAGGCAAAAAGCTACAAGAACAAGATCCGGACTCTTTCAGCGAATATTTAGAAGAACGTAAAGAACAGCTTGATGATTTCAAACAGGCTGACGCCCTATATTTACAGCGTGCATCAATAACAACCGGCATGATTAATATTCATGACATCGCCTGGGGAAATGAAGGTCTTTGGGTCGTGAATTCTGCCTTTTCTTGCTTGGCGACATTGAGCCCTGACTATAGTTTTGTTGCGCGCTGGAAGCCACCTTTTATTGATAGGCTGGTGCCGGAAGATAGATGTCATCTGAATGGTATGGCGATGCTGGATGGTCGGCCTAAATATGTAACGACATTTAATCAAAATAATACGCGAGATTCTTGGCAGGGTGGAAAAAAATTTAATGGTACCTTAATTAATATTGATAACAATACAATATTACTTGATGACTTAATTTTACCTCATTCCCCTCGCTGCCACCATGGTCTAGTTTATTTTTGCGATTCCGGTCGAGGCGAAGTACATAGTTATGATCCTGCTACAAGACAGAGAAAAACAGTATGTAAGTTGCCTGGTTTTACTCGAGGGCTGACTTTTGTCGGTGATCTTATGTTGGTGGGGTTATCCAAAATTCGTCAGTCAGAAAGTGCCCATCAAATTCCTCTCATTTCTGATCTGGGTGTTGAAAACAGTCAATGCGGTATTTGGCTGGTCAATCTTACCTCTGGCGAAGAGATAGCCCGCCTGAGTTTCAATGGTGATGTAGAGCAGGTTTACGATATCGCAGTGGTAGAAGACAGCACTGTTCCAGCCCTATCAACTCAAGATAGCGCTCTGGACCGCCACCTATTTGAGTTTACACAAGAGAGTTTGTTATGAAGCAGCCTGGATTTAATAAAAAAACTTTAGGTGCTCTTGTTCCTTTGTTATTGGCCAATGGTGCCTATGCGAACCAAAGTCATTTTAGCCTGTCGCGAAGAAACCAGAAGCTTGTTGCTGTACAGGTTGAAAGCGAGGTTGCCTCAAAAGAGCTAGGAAAGAGCGCGGCTAATCCTTTTTTTAGTTTTTCAAAACAGGCTAATTCCGGCGGTGTTTTGTCTTCACCGGAGAATACCATTGCGTTATTGTTCAATCAGGGAGTAATGACACCTACTACTATCAGGCAAAGTAAAGTTTCAGGCGAAACGGACTGGCAAAAAGATTGGGCTGCTAATTGTGGAATTGGAACGCTATGTACTGGTTATTGTACCAGTGGTTGTAGTAGTGACTCGGCACCGACAGCAAGTAGTGTAAGTTTTTCTGGAACCTTGCAGGTGGGCTAAACATTAACAGGCTCATATGCTTACAGCGACTCTGACGGTGACAGTGAAAATGGTTCGACGTTTCAGTGGTACGCTTCTAGTAATGCAAGTGGTAGTGGAAAGACCGCTATTAGCGGTGCAACCAGTCAGACATATACCCTGACGGCTTCTGAAGTGAGTAAATATATTAGTTTCAAGGTGACGCCCAAAAATAACAACGCAACGGGTAGTGCTGTTGAGGGCACTATTAATGGCACTGCTGTCGTCGCTGCGAATAGTGCTCCAACAGATATTACTCTTAGCTCGACCAGCATCAATCAATCTGCAACCTCAGCTTCAGCTTCTGTAGGCAACCTAAGCACAACCGATGCCGATGCTGGTGATACTTTCACATACGCTCTGGTTAACAATGGGGCTTCAAGCAACGGAAGCTGTGGTACTTCTGGTGATGATGATAATGCCAGCTTCCAAGTGGATAATGTAAATGATGATTTGGAGACTGCGAGTAGCTTGGTAGCAGGCAGTTATTCTGTCTGTTTACAAACATCGGACGGCACTGCCACTTACCAGGAATCGTTTTCACTCACGGTAGTGGATAATGTTAGCCCAACAATCACCAATGTAAGTATTCCAGACTCTACCCACAAAGTCGGTGATACGGTTACAGTCACGATTACCGTATCAAGTGATAGTGATGACTATACTTCTGGCAGCGGTGCAATCAGCGGAACCATTAATGGTTATACCTTAGGTAGCTTAAGTAAAGTTAGCGACACTGCTTACACTGCAACTTTCACTATCACCGATGGTGGTACAG
>JAUVQU010000240.1 GCA_030597965.1 Cellvibrionaceae bacterium | reverse complement strand
TTAAAGTCCTTTAAAATCAAAGAGATATAATGGTGCCCGAGGCCGGACTTGAACCGGCACAACCTTGCGATCGTCAGATTTTAAGTCTGATGTGTCTACCAATTCCACCACTCGGGCATTTAGAGTGTTTACCTGTTCAGATCAGGTAAAAAAAAAGTGGAGGCACGAGCCGGAGTCGAACCGGCCTACATGGATTTGCAATCCAGTGCATAACCGCTTTGCTATCGCGCCTTTATGAAGTCGGGCATTCTATAGGATTTGCCTGTGAAAGCAATGGCTTAAGATGAAAAAAGGAGATCAAATCCCCACTTGAGATTACCGCTGCCTCACTGACTCAACAATCAATCAATCTGATGAATTTCCCATCAAGGTGGGCCAGGCTGCCTTTAGGTAAATCACCATGGACCAGATGGTTAAAGCGGCGGCGATATACAGCACCACAAAGCCCACTATGGTCATCTCAGGATCACTTTCAGGGTTAAACGCCAGCAAGATGATAATCGCCACCATTTGTGCCGTCGTTTTCACTTTACCCACATAGGAAACAGCCACACTGGTACGACTACCCAATTCAGCCATCCATTCACGCAGTGCTGAGATAATGATTTCACGCCCGACAATCACTACAGCAGGCACCGCCAATAACGGGGTGCCATGGGCTCCCACTAACACAACAAGCGCTGTCGCCACCATGAGCTTATCGGCTACGGGGTCTAAAAACGCGCCAAATTCAGTGCTTTGATCATATTTACGAGCAACATAACCATCCAGCCAGTCCGTTGCAGCAGCCAGGGTAAATACGATCGCAGAGGAGAGATAGCTCCATTGGTATGGGAGATAAAACATCACCACAAATACTGGAATAAGAGCGATTCTAAAAAGGGTAATTTGGTTAGCTAACGTCATTCAATCACATCGCCGTGTATAGAAGGGACACCTTTTAGCGGGTGCTATTTATAAGGTTCAGGCTACTGGTTGTTGAGCGCGGTGTAAATATCTTCGGCAATCTTTTTACTAATACCCGGGACTCGACTTAAATCACTGACACTGGCTTTGGCGACTTCCTGTAAACCACCAAAGTGCCGCAGCAATTCACGCCTGCGCTTAGCCCCAACCCCGGGGATACCTTCCAGGGTTGATGTGCGACGTTTTTTATCGCGGCGATTTTTGTGACCCGTAATTGCAAACCGGTGAGATTCGTCCCGTATGTGTTGAATCAGGTGCAGCGCAGGATGATCAGAGGCTAAGACAACCTCTTCCAACACGGCTGGCTGGCCTTCTGGAGTGTCCGCTGCCGGTAAAATAAGTGTCTCAAAACCAGCTTTACGCGTTGTTCCTTTGGCGACCCCCACCATAAAGACGCTGTCTTTTCCTATGGGTACTCCGAGCTCAGACAACACCTCAAGGGCTATACCTAGTTGCCCCTTACCGCCATCAATCAATAATACGTCGGGTAAGAGCCCCTCCCCTTTTTGGAGCCGCTCGTAGCGCCGGCGCAGGGCTTGCTCCATTGCCGCATAGTCATCGCCTGCGGTAATGCCATCGATATTAAAGCGTCGGTAGTCTGATTTTAAAGGGCCGTTGTTGTTGTCGAATACCACACAGGAGGCAACGGTCAGCTCCCCACTGCTGTGACTGATATCGAAGCACTCTAACCGCTCCGGTATTGATTCAAGTTGCAATACATCCTGCAAGGCTTCGAAGCGCTGACGTGTATTTTGCTTATTAGCCAACTGCGCCTGTAAGTTCTCTTGCACCGCCAGCCTGGCCATTTCCATCCACTGGCTTTTCTGTCCTCGAAATTGGCTCTGAAAGGTCAGCTTAACGCCGAACTGTTGATCAATCGCATGACTGAGTAAATCACCGTCACTGATGGAATGACTCAGTAACACTACTGAGGGGAAATCGCGCTCGACACCTTGAAGGTAAAATAAAGCCAGGAATGCCTCGAGTACATCCGCTTCATCTTCCAGTAGTTTTTCACGTGGGTAGTGGCTTTTACTACCAAGAATACGCCCCTGCCGCACATACAATATATGCACACAGACCTGTCCGGCTTCACGCTTGAGGGCAATCACGTCAATATTGGCACTGCTGCCTCCCTCAATCCACTGTTGCGCTTGAACATGGTTAAGTGCCGCAATTTGATCTCTGTAACTAGCGGCTCGCTCAAACGCTAAATCGTCTGAGGCCTGCTCCATAGACTCCGCCAGCTCCTGGATAAGATCAGTACTCTTACCCGCAAGAAACATTTGTGCATGGCGCATGTCCTCGGCGTAGTGCTCAGGCGTTATCATCCCCACACAGGGAGCAGTACAACGGTTAATTTGATGCTGAAGGCATGGACGCGTTCTATTGCGATAGACACTGTTTTCACACTGACGAATTAGAAATGTTTTTTGCAAAAAATTAAGGCTGGATTTAACCGCGCCAACATTCGGAAAAGGGCCATAGTAAATCACCCCTTTCTTCTTTCCCCCCCGGTGAAGACTAATACGTGGATAGTCATCATCACTGATCATCACATAGGGATAAGATTTGTCGTCTCTGAGTAAAATGTTATAGGTTGGACGCTGTCGCTTAATCAGATTTTGTTCAAGTAATAAAGCTTCCGCTTCATTCGCGGTAATGGTGACTTCTACGTGATGTATTTTTGCAACCAAGGCCTTTGTTTTAACCGCTAAACCTTTACTTCGAAAGTAGCTCGACAGTCTATTTTTTAAGTTTTTGGCCTTACCGACATACAATATTTTCCCCGCCTGATCATACATTTGGTAGACGCCAGGCTGGCGGGTGACTTGCTTAAGAAAAGCATCGACATCAAATTCACTGGTCGATGATTCTGGAAGTTCGTGAGGAATAGAGCCATCAGGCTCTGACTGAGGGCTGGTTTTATTTGACGGCTTACTATTTGACGATTTACTAGATGTGTCGTGAACAGGCATCACTCAGCGCAACTGTATTAATCAAAGTCTGATTATCCCAAAACCCTGCGTATTTAGCGACAATTAAACCAAACTGTCCGCTACAAGCTACTCTCGATATCAATAATACCGTGGCGCAATGCAAGTAATGTCAGCTCCACATCGCTATTAATACCCAGTTTCTCAAAAATACGATAGCGGTAACTGTTCACTGTTTTTGGACTGACACACAGCACATCCGCTATTTCCTGAGCCTTTTTACCCTGACATGTCAGCATGACCGTTTCCATCTCACGTTCAGATAACAATTCAAATGGGGAGATGTCAGTTGATCGAACGCCTAAGCTTTTTAAAGCCATTTCCCTGGCCATTGCATCCGGCATATATTTTTTTCCGTTCAATACCGTATTAATGGCCTTTAACACCTCCTCAAATTCCGCGCCTTTAGTGACATACCCTGCCGCGCCGGCCTGAAACATGCGGGTTGAAAAAAGCTCATC
>JAUVQU010000024.1 GCA_030597965.1 Cellvibrionaceae bacterium | reverse complement strand
ATTTAGTTGGGAATAGTCTTGCTGTGAATCACTCATACTGCTCTCGATATTTCTTCACGATGTACAGGGCAAAATAGTTCAGCACCAAGGTCACAATGAACAACATTAAACCCAGCGCAAACGCCGACAATGTTTTGGGGCTATCAAACTCCTGGTCACCTACTAATAAGGTGACAATTTGTACGGTAACGGTCGTGACCGACTCCAGGGGGTTGGCGGTCAAGTGTGCGGCCAAGCCTGCGGCCATCATCACAATCATGGTTTCACCAATCGCGCGCGAAGCGGCCAATAAAACGCCACCGACAATACCGGGCAGGGCCGCGGGAATAACTACATTTTTAATACTTTCTGATCGTGTCGAACCCAGGGCTAAAGAGCCATCGCGTAGCGATTGAGGTACCGCGCTAATCACATCATCCGACAGGGACGATACAAACGGAATAATCATAACGCCCATCACTAAGCCCGCCGCGAGGGCACTTTCCGACGATACTGAAAGCCCAAGACCCGTACCGAGATCACGAATAAACGGGGCAACGGTCAACGCGGCAAAAAATCCATACACAACGGTAGGAATACCCGCGAGCATTTCCAACATTGGCTTTACGTAAGTGCGCATTTTTGGACTGGCGTACTCGGATAAATAAATTGCCGCCATCAAGCCACAAGGTACCGCGATAATAAGCGCAATAAGAGAAATTAATAATGTACCTAGGAATAGTGGCACCGCACCAAACGAACCGGAGCCCCCGACTTGATCTGCGCGGATGCTTGTCTGTGGACTCCAGTGAGTACCAAATATAAATTCGGTCACCGGCACTGAATCAAAAAAGCGAAGAGACTCAAAAATGACCGAGAAAACAATACCTATAGTGGCGATTATCGCCACGCTGGCACAAAGCAACAAGCTCGTTTTAAAAGCGCCCTCCACTTGTAAACGGGCTTTTTGTTCGGGCTTAATACGTACCCACGAGAACAGTGCCAATAAGATCCCGACGGCAATAACCGAACCGGTTAATGCCATTTGGCTGGTTGCCTGAATCGATACTAATGTTTCTGCTGCCGCAACGGCATAAGCTTCTTGTCCGGTTGCTGCGATGTTGCCTTCAACGATGTTAGCAATCGAGTTCATCACCAAACCCAACTCGGCAGCTGGCAGACTACGAATAACTTCTGGCAGTTGATTGGTAACGGCCTGATCAACAATCACACCTTCAAACAGACTCCAACCAAACAGCACTACCGCACAGGGCACCACACACCAAAGCGCCGTAAGCATACCGTAATAAGACGGCAGAGAATTAAGATTGCGATAACCGCCGCGACTGGTATCCGCCATCGACATGGAGCGGTTGCGGCCCATCATAAAAGCCCCCGCCGTCAATATCACAACCAGTATTAATAGGTTCGATGTATCCATGAATAACCTTTCAATTAATTTATCGCCATCCGCTTTAAGGACGCCAAAATCATTTAAGAAACACAGTATAGTTCAAGGCTTATTGCGTACTGCGTTTCTAAAATAATCTCTCACTTAACTATAAATAAAGACAGCCTGATGGATAGCTCCACCAGACTGCTCTAGATATTTAGTCTTATAAAACCAAGTTGTTCAGCGCTTTAACGTCACCCTTTACTTTGGCGCGCTCTTCATCACCTAAAGGAATCATACCCTTCTCAGATAAGTAACCTTCTTCACCCATAGCTTTCTCGCTGGTGAATTCAGCCAGATACTCTTTTATGCCTGGAATCGTGCCTATGTGCGCTTTTTTCACGTAGAAGTAAAGTGGACGGGAAACCGGGTAAGAACCGTCCGCAATCGTTTCAAACGTAGGCTCCTGACCATCAATAACCGAGCCCTGAATGGTATCAATGTTTTGATCCAGGAAGCTGAAGCCGAATACGCCTAAGGCGTTAGGGTTAGCATTCAACTTCTGAACAATCAGATTATCGTTCTCACCCGCTTCGATGTAAGGGCCATCTTCACGTACGGTGTGACAAATTTCCTTATACTGCTGCTTTAGTGCACTTGCGGCAGTTTTATTGCCAAGTTTCTTTTCGGCTTTATATTCACTCTTTAAGTCCTTGATCCAATCAAACTTAAAGCAGCCACCTTCCATCGCCAATTCGGCAAACGCATCACGAGTACCGGATGTTGGAGGCGGCCCTAATACTTCAATTTTGGTTGCCGGTAGCGCAGGGTTTACATCACTCCACAGTTTATGTGGGTTAGTAATTGTAGTGGCAGAACCATCAGGATTAGGAACCTTCTTCGCCAAGGCCAGGAATAAATCCTTACGAGTAAGCTGCATTTGATCCGTTTTTTGAGAATTGCCGATTACAATGCCGTCGTAACCGATCAACACTTCAACAATGTCCGTTACGCCATTTTCAGCGCAGCGAGCCACTTCTGAAGATTTAATACGACGAGAAGCGTTAGTAATGTCTGGATTATCAATACCGACACCGTTACAAAACAATTTCAAACCACCACCGGAACCGGTCGATTCAATTTTTGGTGTTTTGAAGCTGGTGCTTTTACCAAAACGCTCGGCAACAACCGTTGCGAATGGGTAAACGGTAGAAGAGCCTACAACTTCAATATAATCACGGGCAGCGGAAGCCATTTGTGCGCTCATGGCAGCAGAGGCCGCCAAGGTTGCCGTTAGTATCATCTTTTTCATATTTCATCTCCGATTAAGCTTAGGGCGCCGATAAAGTGCACCCCTATACCCATAATTAGTTAGTAACCGAGACGCATGATCGGCTTCAATGATGACAATTCTATGAAGAGAATGTGACAGTCGTGTTACAAACCAAAAAATCTTTGAATTGTCCGCTTCCTTCAGGTTTTCTTAACTATTACGGTGTATTTCTCCGGTATACTCTGCGCCAATCACAATAAGAATAAACGCCTATCTTTACGGGCACAGCAGATATACGGAGTAAGCCATGTCCGCGATCAACCGGCCTGTTTCTGGCCATATCGTGAATATTATCGACACATTCTCAGAATATACTGGCAGAGCCGTCTCTTGGTTGACCATTGCTATGATGCTGCTGTCCTGTGTGATCGTTGTTTTACGCTATGGATTTAATATCGGTTCTGTTGCCCTGCAAGAATCCATGACCTACCTGCACGCGACCGTTTTTCTGCTCGCCGCCGCCTATACATTTAAAAACGATGGCCATGTGAGAGTGGATATTTTTTACCGTGAATACTCCCCGGAAGGTAAGGCTTGGGTTAATGCGCTCGGCAACCTGATATTTTTAATCCCAATGTGCAGTTTCCTGTTGATCACCAGCTGGGGTTACGTGGCTAATTCCTGGGCCATTCTGGAAGGCTCGCCTCATGCCAATGGTATTCCTGCCTTATTTTTATTGAAGAGCCTTATTCCTCTGGCCGCCATCACACTGATTCTGCAGGCGATTGCCGATACACTGCGTAGCTTTCTACTGTTAACGGGGAATACCCTGCCTGCGGATAAAGAGCTGGAAGAGGAACAACACCACGGGGGGGTTCTGTAATGGAAAATATATTACCCCTACTAATGTTTGCCGCTGTCTGTGCCTGTTTGATGGCCGGTTATTCCGTAGCATTTACCCTTGGTGGCACGGCGTTGCTGTGTGCCGGCCTAGGTATTATCTTCGGACACTTCGACCCAAATTTACTTAAAGCATTTCCCGAGCGTCTCTTTGGCACCATGAACAGCTATACGCTCATTGCCGTGCCGCTATTTGTGCTGATGGGTGTGATGCTGGAGCGATCACGTCTGGCCGAAGAATTACTCAACAACCTGACCAAGCTCTGTGGTCGACTGCCCGCAGGCTTGGGTATTTCAGTTGTAGTGGTGGGGGCATTATTAGCCGCCTGTACTGGGATCGTCGGCGCTACGGTTGTAACGATGGGTTTGATGTCACTGCCTACCATGCTCAAACGTGGCTATAGCCCAGCCCTCGCCACAGGCACTATTTGTGCAACCGGCACATTAGGCCAAATTATTCCGCCATCTATTGCTCTGGTATTGCTTGGGGATATTCTCTCGACGGCTTACCAGCAAGCGCAACTGAAAATGGGCATCTTTAATCCCAAGGTAGTATCCGTGGGTGACTTGTTCCTCGGCGCAATTGTGCCGGGGCTCATACTGGTGGCAATGTACATTGTATATCTACTAATAGTCGCCTGGCGAAAACCAGAAGACGCTCCCCCTTATATTCCCGATGAAAACGACACGGTTACCACGCTAGAATTGCTCACCAGTTTACTGCCGCCGATTATATTAATTGTTTTGGTCTTAGGTTCCATCATCAGTGGCGCAGCAACACCCACCGAGGCCGCCGGGGTTGGTGCCTTAGGCGCCACATTATTAGCGCTGCAAAAAGGCCAGCTAAGTAAACAAAAGCTGGCTGAAATAGGGCAATCCACTACGCAAATTACCGCGATGGTATTCACTATTCTCATTGGTGCCTCTCTATTCTCGCTGGTCTTTCGTGGCTTTGGTGGCGAAGAGATGATCACGGGCTTTTTCCATCAGCTTCCGGGGGGCGTCATCACCGCCACACTGGTTGTTATGCTGCTGATATTCCTGCTGGGTTTTATTCTCGATTTTATCGAGATTACCTTTGTGGTTGTGCCGATTGTAGGGCCTGTACTATTAATGATGGGCCTCGATCCAATATGGCTCGGGATTATGATTGCCCTAAATTTACAGACTTCATTCCTAACACCACCCTTTGGTTTCGCTCTGTTTTACTTGCGTGGTGTCGCCCCTGATGAGGTGCCTACCTCCGCAATTTACCGTGGCGTTGCCCCATATATTGTGATCCAATTAAGCCTTATGGTTATTTTGGCCTTTTGGCCTGAACTGATTACTTGGTTACCACAACAGCTGAACTAAACTGCACTGCTGTTACTAATAAAAACAAGGCGGTAAATCGATGACCGAAAAATTTGATGACATAGACGATCTGGACCCGACACCGGAAGGTGATCTCTCGCTGCAAACCGTCTGTATGCCTGCGGACACTAACCCCAATGGCAATATCTTTGCTGGCTGGTTGATGTCACAAATGGATTTAGCGGGTGCGATTAAAGCGCAGGAAATTGCTCGCGGTTCAGTGACGACCGTATCATCAGGCAACATGGTATTTTTACGCCCGGTTCCGGTTGGCGCAACCATAAGCTGCCACACAAAAGTGCTAGAAGTTGGCCGTTCATCGATTCAGGTTGAAGTTGAAGTTTGGCTGCGTCAGCCTGCTACTCAAGAGTTTTATAAAGTGACGGACGGTACGTTTATATTTGTCGCCATTGATGGCAATGGCAATACACGCGCCATTAGTTAATATGAATTTTCTCCAAAAAAAAGGCGCTGCTTTCTCATTGAAAGCAGCGCCTTTTTTTATTGTCTTATTTTTACTTTTTTATTCTGTGGTTTCTAAATCCCGCACTTCAAAATAAGCCTGGTCTGAAATTTTATGGTAGTTGCGCGCGCCTTCTGCAAACGCTTTGTAGGCCGTATAAACCTTTTTAAAGTTTTCGTCTTTTTCTGCCTGCTCAGCATAAATCTCATCAGAAATTTCATGCAGTCTTATCAAAACCTCATCTGGCAGGCGACGCACCTGCACACCATATTCATTTACCAACTCTTGTAATGCCGCGTTATTTCGAGCGGTATATTCATCCAACATATCCTGGTTAGCCATGCGTGAAGCCGCATCAACAATCGCTTTTAGATCTGGTGCCAACGCCTCATAGGCATCTTTGTTAACAATCAACTCCAACGTTGGCCCCGGCTCATGCCAGCCAGGGTAGTAGTAGTATTTGGCTACCTGATGAAATCCAAACGCTAAATCATTGTAAGGACCAACCCATTCCGTCGCATCGATAACGCCAGTCTGAAGTGCCGTATAGAGCTCACCACCCGGAATATTAATAGAAGAGCCTCCAGCGCGATTTAACACTTCACCACCCAATCCCGGGATGCGCATTTTTAGGCCTTTTAAATCATCAACTGAATTAATTTCTTTGTTAAACCAACCCGCCATTTGTACGCCCGTATTACCGCCCGCAAATGGTATTAAATTAAAAGGTTCATAAAGTTCACGCCAAAGCTCAAGACCACCACCATAGTGTAGCCAGCCATTCATTTCCTGCGCGTTCATACCAAAGGGTACTGACGTAAAGAACTGCGCCGCTGGTATTTTACCTTTCCAGTAATAAGCCGCGCCATGACCCGCCTCAACACTACCGGAAGAAACCGCATCAAACACGCCCAGAGCCGGCACCAATTCACCAGCACCGTAGACCTTAACTGTGAGACGACCATTACTCATGTCTTCAACAACTCGAGAAAAATTCTCTGCTGCCGAACCAAGACCCGGAAAATTCTTTGGCCATGTCGTCACCAATTTCCACTTAATCACTTCCTGCTGTTCTGTTGCGGTTTGTGATTGACTTGCGTCGTAAGCTGACGCGGTCGGTTCAACATGTTTCGCTACCAACGACCAAAACAGCACAACGCAAAGCGCGATCAGGCCAATGATAATCGCCGGCTGGCGACTGGTTGATGTTTTCTCTGTCATAATATTCTTCATATTATTTTTATGTTTTTCTCAGAAAATAGATCAGTCTGTCTGAGCTTTATTTCTGGGATTTTTAGCCTAATAAATTCGACCCTGAAAATGAAAACTTATGCCGCTTCTAATTTGGCAAACTTGAGTATTAACCATTTTGTGCCTTCACCGGTAAATTTCACCTGCACCCGTGCGCCCGGACCATCGCCTTCAAAATGTAAGATCTTTCCTTCGCCAAACACAGGGTGCGTTACTCGCTGTCCTAAGTAAAAACCGGTTTCTTCGCCTTTATCGCTCATCCCGGGCTTTGCCTTTTTAGGTGCGAAGTCGGAAGCGTCGCGGCCAAAGCTTGATTCCCCACCATAGGAAGCGCCACGGCCAGAAAATGAAGATCGTCCAAAACTGATCGGCCGAGAGATGGTGCTTTTTACCCGAACCTCCTCCAATAATTCTGAAGGAATTTCCTTAATAAAACGTGAAACTGAGTTAAAATTTTCATTCCCGTGTAAACGTCGACTTTCGGCATAGGTAATGACTAACTTTTCCATGGCACGGGTAATACCGACGTAACATAGGCGGCGCTCTTCTTCTAAGCGGCCCGGCTCTTCAATCGACATACGGTGCGGGAATAAGTTTTCCTCCGCACCAGCCAAGAACACCAATGGAAACTCCAAACCTTTGGCCGAGTGCAATGTCATTAGTTGCACTGCATCATCAAATTCATCCGCTTGAGCTTCACCGGAATCTAATGCAGCGGTATCCAGAAACTCATGGAGCGGGCTTAACGCCTCTTCGCTTTCGGAGACAAACACACGACAAGCGCTCACCAATTCGTCCAGGTTTTCTATCCGCGCCTGACCTTTTTCGCCTTTCTCTGCTTTATGGAAGTCGTACAGACCCGACACCTTTATCACACGATCGGCCAACTCCGATAACGCTTTATCTAACGCACCTTCGGCCAGCCCGTCGACCAAACTAATAAAACCACTAACCGCATTTGAAGCACGAGCGGTTAATGCTTTATTGCGAACCATCTGCTGACTCGCTTCCCACATCGAACAACCTTGCTCACGTGCAAACAACCGAATGCCTTCCACTGTTTTTCCGCCGATCCCGCGCGTAGGTGTATTGATGACCCGCTCAAATGCGGCGTCATCAAACCGGTTAACAACTAAGCGCAAATAGGCGAGGGTGTTTCGAATTTCCAAGCGATCATAGAAACGCTGACCACCATAAATTCGATAGGGCACACCCTCGCGTAATAACGCTTCTTCCAGCACTCGTGACTGCGCATTTGAGCGATACAAAATCGCGCAGCTGTCGCGCCGATTCCCTTGCTTTACCCATGCTTCAATCCGCTCAACAATAAAACGCGCTTCGTCGTGCTCATTAAAGCCAGAATAAAGTGAAATCTTCTCGCCTTCAGCACCATCGGTCCAAAGCACCTTACCTAAACGCCCGGTATTATTTTCAATGACCGCATTGGCAGCGTTCAGAATATTACTGGTCGAGCGATAGTTTTGCTCAAGGCGTACTGTTTGTGCATCGAGGAAGTCTTCTTCAAAACGTTGTATGTTTTCAATTTTAGCGCCGCGCCAGCCATATATGGACTGGTCATCATCACCCACGGCCGTGACCATGCACTGGCTGCCAGCCAAGACACGCAACCAGGCGTACTGAATGGTGTTGGTATCCTGGAATTCGTCCACCAGTAAAAAGGGAAAGCGCTCCTGGTAGTGCTTCAGTATTTCTGGCTTGTTAAGCCACAGCTCATGCGCCCGCAACAGCAGCTCACCAAAGTCCACCATGCCGCCTCGCTGGCAGGCTTCTTCATAATCTCGATAGAGACGAATCATGGTGGTGATGTAAGGATCGCCAGTTTCCTGAATATGCTGTGGCCTTAGGCCTTCATCTTTTTGGGCGTTAATAAACCACTGGGTTTGACGCGGCGGCCATTTCTTATCGTCCAGCCCTTGAGCTTGCGACACCCGTTTAATCAGCCGTAACTGATCATCGCTGTCGAGGATCTGAAAATTTTGTGGAAGGTTCGCATCCATCCAGTGAGTTTTTAACAAGCGATGCGCAATGCCGTGGAAGGTGCCTACCCACATGCCACGTGGATTAATGCCCATGAGCTCTTCAATACGTCCGCGCATTTCCCGCGCGGCTTTATTGGTAAAGGTAACCGCCATAATAGCGTAGGGCGACACATGCTCCTTTTGAATCAGCCACGCAATGCGGTGTACCAATACACGAGTTTTGCCACTACCCGCGCCCGCCAACACCAACTGATTACCAGCCGGTGCCGTAACGGCTGCATGTTGTGCGTCGTTTAAATGATCAATAATTGGGGATAAATTCATCGCACTATTCTAGCAAACTAATGGTTACAGGCGGGGCGCCTTAAGAAAATTTATTGACTGAAACCAGGTATAACTCGACAAGATTAATTGATGCATAGAACCAAGAAGGGGAGCCCTGAGGTACAACTCTAACTGATACCCCAAAGGCACGTAGAGTCTGATCTATTCTGCTCTAAACACGTGAAGTGCAAACGACTTCAAATAATTTTGTAGTAAAACTACAAAAGTTAACTTATTTACTACATAATACAGGCCTTAGCCAAAGATACCCGAAAAGAAGAAAAATACCGTGAAACCCGCCGAACTGACACAACGCATCAGTGATACCCTAGATATAATGCGCAAATCTGAACGCAAGGTTGCCCATTATGTATTGGGTAACCCCGCCGATATTATTCATATGCGTATTGTTGACCTCGCCTCTGAAGCTCAGGTCAGCGAACCAACCGTGGTTCGTTTTTGCCGAGCTATCGGCTGCGATGGTTTCCAGGACTTTAAACTTAATTTGGCGCAACAGTTAGCAGCCAGCCCCAGTTTCGGGCAAATCGCCGTCACTGATACAGACTCCATCGCCGACTTTAGCCACAAGGTTTTCGATGCCACCATTGACACATTGTTACAGGTGAGGGACCGATTAAAAGCTGATGTTCTGGATCAGGCAGTTACCGCATTGTGCGATGCCAACCGTGTTGAGTTTTATGGTTTTGGTGCATCCGGCGCTGTCGCCGCTGATGCCACCCACAAGTTCTTCCGGTTACAGGTCGCAACCGCTGCACATTCAGACCCGCACATTCAGAACATGTCGGCCATGTCGATGCAGCCGGGCGATGTAATCGTTGCCATATCCCAGAGCGGTCGAACAAAAGCATTACTACACTCAATGGAAATGGTGAAGCAGGCGGGCGGTATCGTTATTGCCATTGCTCCAAGTGGGACACCGGTTATCAACAATGCCACCATCCCGATTGTTGTCGATGTCGAGGAAGACATTGAAATCTACACGCCGCTCTCCTCGCGTATAGCGCATCTAGTTGTTATTGATGTGCTGGCCATTGGTGTAGCACAGCGCAAAGGGGAGGACCTTCAAGATCACCTGTTTAAATTAAAACAGGGCTTAAGATCTCTAAGAATTCAGCCGGAAGATTCAAGAAAATAATTCCAGCAAATACTTTGTTGTTTATTCAACAGTTACTGACTTAGCCAGATTACGTGGCTGATCGACATCCGTCCCTTTTAAAACAGCGACATGGTAAGAAAGTAACTGTAAGGGCAGGGTGTAAACAATTGGCGCAATACTTATCGGTACGTGCGGCAGGTTTACCACAACGGTATTTTCATCTTCTTTAAAACCTGAATTCTCATCGGCAAAGACATAAAGTTTACCTCCTCTAGCCTGCACTTCTTCCAGGTTAGACTTTAATTTTTCTAATAATTCATTATTTGGCGCTACAGCGATCACTGGCATGTCACTATCAACCAGTGCCAGTGGCCCGTGCTTTAATTCACCCGCCGGGTATGCTTCTGCGTGAATATAAGAGATCTCTTTGAGCTTAAGCGCACCTTCCATTGCGATTGGATATTCAACACCACGCCCCAAAAAAAGAGCATGATGTTTTTCAGCAAAGTCTTCACTCACTTGTTCAATACGCTCCGAAAGCGTTAAAACTCTTTCGCAAATTTGTGGTAATAAATGCAAACTTTCTACTAACTCAGTTTCTAATTCTGGCGTTAATGAATGACGGCGACCAAGCGCAATGGCAAGAATTTGTAGCGCGACTAATTGTGTTGTAAATGCCTTGGTGGAGGCTACGCCAATTTCCGGGCCAGCCAAAGTCATCAAAGAAAGATCAGATTCACGAACCAATGAACTGTTGGCCACATTACAAATCACCAAGCTAGCAAGGTAATCACCTTCACTATTACGAAGTGCGGCCAGGGTATCTGCAGTTTCTCCTGACTGGGATATGGTCACAAACAGGGTATTAGGTCGAGCAACGGTTTTACGGTAGCGAAACTCACTGGCGACTTCGACAGAGCAGGGGATGCCAGCCCAGTCTTCTAACCAATAACGTGCCACCATGCCCGCGTGATAACTGGTACCACAGGCAATAATTTGTACACTTTCTACCCTGTCAAAAACCTCTGTTGCTCCGACTCCAAATGCGGCCTCCAACACCTGGGTGTTATTAATCCGGCCTTGCATTGTGTTACCCAGTACACGTGTTTGCTCGTCAATTTCTTTGAGCATGTAGTGGCGATATTCACCTTTGTCCGCTGATTCTTCAGCCTCTTTAATGCGTGTTATTTTTCGTTCGACAGGATTGCCCGCCGAGTCTTCAATGGCAATACTATCGGTAGAAACTACCGCCATATCGCCTTCATCAAGATAAATAAAACGATCGGTAACCTGTCGCAAAGCAAGTTGGTCAGAGGCAATGAAGTTTTCTTCAATACCAACACCCACTACAAGCGGGCTGCCGCTGCGAGCTGCAATTAAACAGTTAGGTTCACGTGTTGATATAACGCCCAAAGCATAAGCACCATCAAAATATTCCAGTGCTTTTTTTACAGCTTCTTTTAGTGAGTCTGTTTCTTGATACAAGCTGTGTATTAAATGAGCGACAACTTCAGTGTCGGTTTCCGAAACAAATTCATAACCCCGTGCGCTTAAGGCTTCACGTAATGATTGGTGGTTTTCAATAATACCGTTGTGCACCACGGCAATGTGATCAGAACAGTGTGGGTGTGCATTTTTTTCTGAAGGAGCACCGTGTGTTGCCCAACGGGTGTGGGCTATCCCTTCATGACCTTTAATTGGGTTAGCATTTTGCTTGTCCTCCAAGCCTGCCACTTTGCCATTAGCTTTGTGTATAGCTAAGTCACCATTGCGATCAATCACTGCCATGCCAGCAGAATCGTAGCCACGGTATTCAAGGCGGTGTAGGCCTTCGATTAAAATCCCTGTCACATTACGCTCTGCGACTGCACCAACAATTCCACACATATGCTTTCTCTTTATTAATCCGTTCAATCTCTCGAGGTTAAATTACTACCCGTTTAGAGAGTAGGCCGGAGTTTATTCCGACAATGCAAAACCTTCTAATTAATCAATCTTTTTTTCTGGGCGCTTCCAGCCTTTAATATTGCGCTGCTTGGCTCGAGCCACACCTAAGTTACCATCCGGTAAGTCCGCGCTTAAAGTGGTGCCCGCGCCTACGGTAGCATTTTCACCAATAGTTACTGGTGCAACGAGACTGCTGTTAGATCCAATAAAAGCGCCATCACCAATAATGGTTTTTGATTTGTTCACTCCATCGTAGTTACAGGTAATTGTGCCTGCACCAATATTCACGCCTTCGCCTATTTCGGCATCACCAATGTAGGTTAAGTGATTCACTTTGCTGCCAACACCAATATTGGCTTTTTTTGTTTCTACAAAGTTGCCTATTTTGGCTTTATTGGCCAGATTTGTTCCCGGCCTTAATCGTGCAAAAGGTCCGATATCACACTTTTCTCCGACACTGCTATCGTCTATTAAGCTGTTGGCTTTAATAATTGTACCAGCACCAATTGTGCTATTTTCAATAATACAATTTGCACCAACTTTAACGTTATCTCCCAACTCTACACGCCCAACAAAAATACAATTCACATCTATTTCAACATCATGACCAACCGTTAATTCGCCGCGACAATCAAAACGGTTAGGGTCGAGTAGGGTGACACCCTCAACCATTAATTGCTCTGCTGTTTGCTGCTGATAATAGCGCTCTAATTGCGCTTGCTGGTGACGATTGTTTACTCCCAATACTTCAATTTCATCTTTGGGTTGTGCGGTGACTACGGTTTTACCATCGGCAACTGCCATCGCAATAAGGTCTGTCAGGTAATACTCCTGCTGTGCATTGTCATTAGAAAGGTTCGGCAACCACTTTTGCAGGTCACTGCCACGCACAGCCATCACACCGGTATTTACCTCGTTAATTTCCAACTGGTCGCTAGTCGCATCTTTCTGCTCAATAATCGCCTCAACTTGGCCTTCAGATTGAGCCTCAGAGCTTCTGACAATACGGCCATAGCCCGTCGGATCGTTCAGATTAACCGTTAACAGTCCCATACTCTCATCGGAAACACATTGGTCTAGCTGCTCTAGTGTCTCCAAAGAAATAAGCGGCACATCACCATACAAAATCAAGACAGTGGCTGCACTACGGATATGGGACAGTGCCTGCTGCACAGCATGACCGGTGCCGAGTTGGTCTAACTGATAGACGAAACTGACATCATCGGCCGAGAACAGCTCTTCTACCTTGTCGCTACCATGGCCAATCACAACGTTTAATTGAGTATTCTCACCACCCAATTCACGCGCGCGATCCAATACATGACCCAGCATTGGTTTGCCCGCTATCGGATGTAGAACCTTGGGAAGATCGGACTTCATGCGGGTGCCTTTACCCGCAGCGAGAACAACAATATCAAGCATAGTGTCTTCTTCTTATATTTCTTAAAACGTTCAGTATTTTCAATTAGTTATAGCGTAGCTGTTATTGATTGACAGAGCTAACTTTTGTTACAGGCAAATAAAAAGGGTAGCTAATGCTACCCTTTTTATTATGCAGGGACTGTGTAATCGCTGAGTTAACCCAACCTCTTACGCAATGCCTGAATGGTACGCAACTGAGCCACAGCTTCCGCCAATTGGCTGGCTGCACGTGAGTAATCGAAATCACCGCTCTGATTATTCAGAACTTGTTCCGCTTCACGTTTAGCTTCTAGAGCCGCAGCTTCATCCATATCACTGGCACGCAGAGCCGTATCTGCCAGTACGCTTATGTGATAAGGCTGTACTTCGAGATATCCGCCAGAAACATAATAAACCTCTTCTTCACCACCCTGGGTAATCACTCGGATTGGACCAGGTTGAAGTCCGGTTAATAATGGTGCGTGACCGTACGAAATACCGACATCACCTTCGGTACCAGCTGCAATCACCATTTCCACTAAGCCGGAAAAGATTTCTTGTTCTGCGCTAACAATGTCACATTGGAGTGTCATAGTCATATTATTACCTCTATTGAAGCGCCTTTTGAACGCCTCATCCACCGCTTTAGCAGTGGATGATTCTCTAGCTAACCTAAGTGATTAAAGAGTTTTTGCTTTCTCGATCACTTCGTCGATTCCGCCAACCATGTAGAACGCTTGCTCAGGCAGGTCATCGAACTCACCAGATAGCAGGCTTGAGAAACCACGCAGGGTTTCTTTCAGCGATACATACTTACCAGGAGAACCGGTAAATACTTCAGCTACGTGGAAAGGCTGAGACAAGAAACGCTCAATCTTACGTGCACGGTTTACAGACTGCTTATCTTCTTCAGACAATTCATCCATACCCAGAATCGCGATGATGTCTTTCAGCTCTTTGTAACGCTGAAGAACAGACTGAACACCACGCGCAATCGCGTAATGCTCTTCACCGATGATCAATGGATCAAGCTGACGTGAAGATGAGTCCAGTGGATCGATCGCAGGGTAAATACCCTTAGAGGCGATGTCACGGCTCAATACAACGGTTGAATCCAAGTGGGCGAAGGTGGTTGCAGGAGACGGATCAGTCAAGTCATCCGCAGGTACATATACCGCCTGAACAGAGGTAATAGAACCCTGTTTAGTAGAAGTAATACGCTCCTGAAGAACACCCATCTCTTCAGCCAATGTTGGCTGGTAACCTACCGCTGAAGGCATACGACCCAGCAGTGCAGATACTTCCGTACCCGCCAAGGTATAACGATAGATGTTATCGATGAACAACAATACGTCTTTGCCTTCGTCACGGAAGTGTTCGGCCATAGTCAGACCAGACAATGCAACGCGCAAGCGGTTGCCTGGTGGCTCATTCATCTGACCGTATACCATGGCAACTTTATCCAATACATTGGATTCTTCCATCTCGTAGTAGAAGTCGTTACCTTCTCGAGTACGCTCACCAACACCTGCGAATACAGACAGACCGCTGTGCTCTTTAGCGATGTTGTTGATCAGCTCCATCATGTTTACGGTTTTACCTACACCCGCACCACCGAACAGACCCACTTTACCACCTCTGGCAAACGGACAAACAAGGTCGATAACCTTGATGCCTGTTTCAAGCAGCTCGTCAGAAGCAGCCAACTCATCATAAGCAGGGGCTTTACGGTGAATCTCGCTGCGAGTTTTTTCACCAATTGGGCCAGCTTCGTCGATTGGGTTACCCAATACATCCATGATACGACCCAAAGTCTCAGCGCCTACAGGCACAGAAATTGGAGCGTTGGTATTATCTACAGCCAAGCCGCGGCTCAGACCTTCAGAAGCACCCATGGCGATTGCGCGTACCACGCCGTCACCCAACTGCTGTTGCACTTCAAGGGTCAAACCCTTTTCAGTAACAGTTAAGGCGTCATATACCTTTGGCACAGAATCACGTGGGAATTCCACATCGATTACAGCACCAATAATTTGTACGATACGTCCGTTACTCATGTCCGGATCCTCAATTACAAAAGTTTAAAAAATCTATTTACTCGCTGCATTATACCGCAGCAGCGCCACTAACAATCTCAGACAGTTCTTGCGTAATCGCAGACTGACGAGCCTTGTTATAAATCAGTTGCAGATCATCAATCAGGTCACCCGCATTATCGGTGGCGCTCTTCATCGCCATCATACGTGCAGCCATTTCACATGCTCCGTTCTCAACAACAGCCTGATATACCTGTGATTCAATGTACCGAATCAATAAACCTTCCAGCAGAGCTTCTGCCTCAGGTTCGTACAAGTAATCCCAGCTGTGTTGCAGCTTCTCATCTGCGTCGGCTAACAAAGGCAATAACTGGCGTACCGTTGGTGTTTGAGTCATGGTGTTCACGAACTCATTACCGACCAGATACAGCTTGTCTAGTTTGCCTTCAGCAAAAGAGTCGAGCATGATTTTCACGCTGCCGATCAAATCAGCAACAGATGGATCTTCACCAAGATCACGCACAGCAGCAACAACGTTACCGCCATAGCTGTTAAAAAAGGCCATTGCTTTGGCGCCTACAACGCAGAGGTCAATTTCAACCTCTTGGTCGTTCCACTCTTTCATGGATTTAATGGCTGTCTTGAACAAGTTAATGTTCAAGCCGCCACACAAACCACGATCGCTAGAAACCAGAATGTAGCCCACGCGCTTTACTTCACGCTCCCGCATAAACAGGTGCTTGTATTCTGGGTTGGCGCTGGCAATATGGCCTACAACCGAGCGTATGCTCTTGGCATAAGGCTTGCCGCGCTGCATGCGGTCTTGCGCTTTACGCATCTTACTCGCCGCAACCATTTCCATGGCGCTAGTGATTTTCTGCGTACTTTTAATACTCGTTATCTGAGTACGTATTTCTTTTCCGCCTGCCATTACCGCCCCCCAAACACTTTCATTTCAAACACTTTATTATCAAACAAGGTTTTCATAATTTCAGTTATCGCAAACACTTATTAGGTGTTTGCGAAGTCTGTCTTACCAAGTCTGAGTTGATTTGAACTTGTCCAGAGCGGCCTTGAATCCAGATTCGATTTCAGCGTTGAAATCTCCGGAATCATTTATCTTCTTCATAAGATCAGCGTTTTCACTGTTCATGTAAGAAAGTAAGGCAGACTCGAAGCTACCGATCTTGGCTACTTCTACGTCCTGCAAAAAGCCTTCGTTGGCTGCGAAAAGAACCACACCCATCTCTGCAATAGACAGAGGAGAGTATTGCTTCTGCTTCATCAGCTCGGTTACGCGCTCACCGTGGTCCAACTGGGCCTTGGTTGCGTCGTCAAGGTCAGATGCGAACTGCGAGAATGCCGCCAATTCACGGTACTGAGCCAATGCGGTACGAATACCACCGGACAGTTTCTTAATAACTTTAGTCTGAGCCGCACCACCAACACGCGATACCGATACACCGGCGTTCATCGCTGGGCGCAAGCCCGCATTGAACAAGTCAGTTTCCAAGAAAATCTGACCATCGGTAATCGAAATTACGTTAGTTGGTACGAACGCTGATACGTCACCCGCTTGAGTTTCAATGATTGGTAGAGCGGTCATAGAACCGGTCTTGCCTTTCACTTCACCGTTAGTGAATTTTTCTACGTAGTCAACATTTACGCGTGAAGCACGCTCAAGCAAACGTGAGTGCAAGTAGAAAACATCACCAGGGTAAGCTTCACGACCTGGTGGGCGACGAAGCAGCAAGGAAATTTGACGATAAGCCCAAGCTTGCTTGGTCAGGTCATCATGTACAATCAAAGAGTCTT
>JAUVQU010000247.1 GCA_030597965.1 Cellvibrionaceae bacterium | reverse complement strand
GATCACTCAGCAGCTTCCCAACCTTTTGGTGCAGTGGCGACAAGCGGGTATGCGCGCTTATCAGATTAGCCGTATTCTTACCGCTGTCAGTGATGCGGTGACTCGACGGTTGATTACTTTGGCTGTAGAAGAGTTAGGTGAACCGCCGGTTGCATTCTGTTGGTTGGGCTTTGGGTCACAGGGCCGCGGTGAGCAACTGCTGGGTGCAGACCAGGATAATGGTTTGCTGATCAGCGATGAACTGAAAGAAGAAGATAAGCCTTGGTTTGAGACGCTGGCAACGCGGGTTTGTGATGGCTTGAATGAATGCGGTTACGTTTATTGTAATGGCGGCATTATGGCGACGACAGACGAATGGTGTCAGCCATTAAAGAGGTGGCGTAAAACCGTTGACCGTTGGACGCAGACGCCCACGGCCGATGCGGTAATGCGAGTCAGTATTTTCTTTGATCTGCGCAGTATTTATGGGGCTGAAAGCCTCTGTGATCAACTGCAGGCGCATATGCTTAAGCGTACGGGTGAGAACAGTATATTTATTGCGGCACTGGCCGAGAATGTATTAGACGCACCGCCACCTCTGGGAATATTCAGGCATTTTGTGGTGGAGCACAATGGCGATCACCGTGATGCATTGAATCTTAAAAAGCGTGCGGTTTTACCGATCGTCGATAGCGCACGTATTCATGCTCTGGCCAATGGCATATCAGCAGTCAATACTTATGAGCGGTTGCAGGCCCTTGCGGAAAAGGGGGTGATGAGTAAAGGGCAATCCCGAAACCTGCAGGACGCCTGGAGTGTCATTATGCAGGTGCGTGTAGAGGCGCAGGCGCAGCAAATAGTGAACGCTGACGAAGTGAGTAATTATCTGAACCCGGATGACTTGTCGAAATTGGAGAAAAAACAATTGCGTGATGCGTTCAAAGTCGTGGGTGATGCTCAGTCGATTGTTCGCATGCGTTATCGTCCAGGAGTGGGCTGACTGTGTGGGCTATCCAGTTACGGAGACTCAACCGTCGGAGACTGCTGCGTCGACATGCTGGTGAGTTTCCATTGAGTGACGAATTGCTGCGCTGCTGGGATCAGCTTCCCCAAGGCGCAGCGATGGACTGGCGGGAGCAGGAGTTTCTGGTTGCTGATATAGAAACATCTTCCCTAGAGGTTAATGATGGAGAGATGTTGAGTATCGGCTGGGTAGTTATTAAAGCGGGTGCTGTTCAGCTTTCGACCGTACAGCATTTATTGGTTGTCAATTCGTCTGAAAAAGGAGTGGGGGACAGCGCTACGATTCATCAGTTAAGGGATTGTGAGCTTGAGGGCGGACTTGAGGCTGAGGTTGTGCTGTCCCAGTTCTTGCAGGCCTGCGCGGGACGTGTGCTGGTGTTTCATCACTGCGAATTGGATCTGGCTTTTCTGGATGATTTGTCTCGCCGCTTATGTGGCGCGCCGCTCTTGCTGCCGGTTGTGGATACCTTGCAGCTGGAAAAAAGAAAGCTGACGCAGAAGAATCAAACTTTGCATCATGGCGTGCTGACCTTGGCGGGTTGTCGCCGACGCTATAGTTTGCCTGATTTTCTGGCCCACAATGCCCTGATGGATGCGGTTGCTACAGCGGAACTATTGATGGCTATTCTTGCCCACCGCGGGAAAAAAGTTAGGGTCAAAGAAATACTCTTTTAGCAGGCCTCTTTAATTTGTTGTAGGGTGATTCTTTTCTGTTCTTGATACTCGTCCTGGCTCAGGAATCGGCTGCTTTTTCCTTCTTTTACTTTCACTCGAGCATTTTCATTTAAGGTTTTTAGGTTCTTCTTCGCAGCAGCACAGCGTTCCGGGTTTTTGGCGCTGGGCGGTACGGCAACAGCGGCAGCCTCTTTGCGCTTTCTGTTGTGTTCCTTCACTCTTGAATCTAGCTGTTTGGCACCTTCGCTATCGCCTGCAATATTAGTCGTACGCACTTTGGTGACATTGTCATTATTGAGAGGCTTTTGTTCAGTGTAATGGATTGCCCCGTTTGTATCCTGCCACTTGTACACTTCTTTGGCGGCCAGTGCGTGTGCGGAAAAGACGATAGCGATAGCCATGCTGAGAGAGAGGAGTGTTTTTTGTTGTGCTAAGGCTGTCATTGAGGGCTCATTGTTGTTCGTATTCATTATGCGGTAATTATTGCTGCTCTTAGAGGTGTGCGCTACTGATTCATCTCGTTAAGTTGGTTTTTTGTGGCATATTTGACACTTTCTGTATGGTTTTTCACCTAATAACTTGACTTTACTGGCTAAGTTGCGAGAATTCGCCCATTCGCTAGATGGCGAGTAGAAAACACCGTTACCTCGGTGCTTGGGTACTGGAGACGTCATACACCCTGATGTCATCTGATGTAAGAATTAAGTTGCCGCTGAATTCTGAAACCCGCTACTCACCCACAGATTAAGAGTCTGTTAAACCATCCATATTGCGTAGGAACGTCCACCGACGTGCCTTTTTTGACACCTTTATATCGCTACCCAGTGTTAGGTGATTGAAACGACAGCAATGATCTGTACTTTTGATGGATGTGTGTATTTGGCGAGCCACCCGTGATCGCACTCATAGCGTAGCTATGGTGTTTATGGTCAACATCTTGATAATCCAGCGGCTTAAGTTACAGATAGCTACAAATAGCTATAAACGGTTGCGTTATATAGCCTTTAACCTAGGAAACTGCCTTTTCTAGGTTAAATTCAAATTTTAAATATTTTAAGGGGATTTCTGGTGGAAATGCTTAACGGCGGCGATATGTTGATCCGCTCTTTGCACGAGGAAGGTGTTGATACTGTCTTTGGTTACCCAGGCGGGGCTGCACTGCATATTTACGATGCCATTTTTAAACAAGATAAAGTAAAACATATTCTTGTGCGTCATGAGCAATCGGCAACTCACGCGGCGGACGGCTATAGCCGCTCCAGCGGCAGAGTGGGTACCGTGCTGGTGACTTCTGGTCCAGGTGCGACCAATGCCATTACTGGTATTGCGACGGCTCACATGGACTCTATTCCTATGGTTATTATTTCTGGTCAGG
>JAUVQU010000116.1 GCA_030597965.1 Cellvibrionaceae bacterium | reverse complement strand
GTTTTTGTTACTGATGACATCTTCGACTTTTTCACGAAGCTCAACGGGCAGGTCATCGTAAACAGCCAGTTGACTGGCGTTCACAATACCCATGTTCAAGCCCGCTTTAATGGCGTGATAAAGAAATACGGAGTGGATCGCTTCACGAACCGGGTTGTTACCACGAAAGGAGAAAGATACGTTTGATACACCGCCGGACACACCCGCGTGCGGTAAGTTCTCGCGGATCCAGCGAGTCGCTTCGATAAAATCAACGGCGTAGTTGTTGTGTTCATCTATGCCCGTGGCGACCGCAAAGATATTCGGATCGAAAATAATGTCGGCAGGGTTAAAGCCAACCTTATCAACCAAGAGGCGGTAAGAGCGTTCACAGATTTCAATCTTGCGCGCTTGGGTGTCGGCTTGACCCTGTTCATCAAAAGCCATGACGATTACGGCGGCACCATAACGCTGGCACAGTTTAGCCTTGGTGATAAATTCTTCTTCGCCTTCTTTCATGCTGATGGAGTTAACGATGGGCTTACCCTGAATACACTTCAGGCCAGCTTCGATGATCTCCCATTTTGATGAGTCAACCATGATAGGCACGCGGGCAATGTCCGGCTCACAGGCAATCAAGTTGCAGAAGCGAACCATAGCCGCCTCGGAGTCCAACATGCCTTCATCCATGTTGATGTCGATGATCTGGGCACCGTTTTCAACTTGCTGCTGGGCAACCTCCAGGGCGGTGTCGTAATCTTCTTCAACCACTAAACGTTTAAAGCGAGCGGAGCCCTTCACGTTACAGCGCTCACCCACGTTCACGAATAATGAGTCTTTGGTAATATTAAAAGGCTCTAAGCCGGCTAAGCGACAGGCTGGCTCAATAGTGGGAATAGGGCGCGGCTCATGTTTGGCGACAGCGTCGGCAATGGCTCGGATATGTCCAGGTGTAGTACCGCAACATCCGCCAATAATATTGACAAAGCCACTGGCAGCGAACTCTTCTATAATCGGCGCCATTTGCTCTGGTGTCTGATCGTATTCACCAAATTCATTGGGCAGGCCGGCATTAGGGTGTGCCGATACATAGCACTCGGCCACGCGGGATAGTTCCTGGACGTATTGACGTAATTCCTGAGCGCCCAGGGCACAGTTCAAGCCTATCGATAAAGGCTTGGCGTGCGCTAATGAGTTATAGAAAGCTTCCGTTGTCTGGCCCGAAAGAGTGCGACCCGATGCATCGGTAATGGTGCCGGAAATCATAATTGGCAGCTCGATACCTTCACGTTCGAAGTATTCCTGCACCGCAAAAATAGCTGCTTTGGCATTCAGTGTATCGAATATGGTTTCGATCAGGATAATATCCGCGCCACCTTTCACCAGACCATCGCAGGACTCAATGTAATTCTCGACCAGTTGATCAAAGGTGACATTGCGCGCGCCGGGGTCATTCACGTCTGGCGAGATTGAGCAGGTGCGGCTTGTCGGGCCAATAACACCGGCCACAAAACGTGGTTTATCAGGATTTTTGGCGGTCATGGCATCGGCCGCTTGACGCGCCACTTTGGTCGCTGTGACATTCAGCTCATGGGACAGCTCTTCCATGTCGTAATCGGACATAGACACGCGGGTGGCATTGAATGTGTTGGTTTCAATAATGTCTGCGCCGGCTTCCATATACGACGTATGGATGTCACGAATAATGCTTGGCTGAGTAATCGACAAAAGATCGTTATTGCCGGCAATGTCCATGTGGTAGTCAGCGAAGCGATCACCCCGGTAATCGGCTTCTTGCAGCTGATAGCCTTGAATCATCGTACCCATGCCACCATCTAATATAAGGATGCGGTCTTTAATAGCCTTGTGTAGAGCTTCTGTGCGGGAATTACGGTTGGACATTGTTAAGCCTGTATCAAGTGAGTGCATGGTAATGAAATTTAACCATACAAAATCTATATCAAAATATTTTGATATAGTATCAAAATGCCTTTTGTGAGGCTAGAGCTTATCTCAATGGGCGGCATACAGCTGAATAACCACACTTATCTTCTGGTTTATATAGGGCGTGCATTTGCGTAGAATAGCCGCCAATTGAAAGAGACTGACTTTAGAGTTGTTGAGAAACTTATGGAAGTAAATGTAAATATTACCGATTCGGCGCAGGAATACTTGGCAGAGCTGCTTTCTAAGCAGGAAGGCGAAGATGTGGGTATTCGCATGTTTGTGGCCAGCCCGGGTACGCCAAAGGCAGAAACCTGTATTGCCTATTGCTCTGTGGAAGATCGTAAGGATGACGATGTCAAAATTGAATACAGTGCCTTTAACGCTTACTTCGAAGAGCGCAGCATCCTGTTTTTAGAAAATGCCAAGGTTGATTACTCTCCGGATCGTATGGGCGGCCAGCTCACCATCCGTGCACCTAACTCAAAGATGCCTCAGGTCAGTGAAGATGGCCCGTTAGAAGATAAGGTGAACTATGTACTTTATAACGATGTGAACCCGGGTCTTGCCGCGCATAACGGTCATGTAGAGTTGGTTGAAATTACAGAAGATAACTATGCTGTTTTGAAGTTTGGCGGTGGTTGTCAGGGCTGTAGTGCAATTGACCTTACTTTGAAAGACGGTGTTGAGAAAACCCTGACTGAAAAGCTTCCAGAGATTAAGGGGGTTCGTGATATGACGGATCATACTGATAAATCAGAAGCCTTTATGTAGGTTTATGGCCTTCCGAAAAGGACCAGCATTAGCTGGTCTTTTTTTTTGCTTAAATTTAAGCGTATTTTTTAGCGCCTGGATTTCCTCATGGAGTGTTATTACTGCCGTTTGTGTTTTTGAGGACTATAAGATATGAAGTTAAAATATTTAATTTTGGAGCCCTAAACACCCAGCTTAAAGCTTCCTCGGTTTAAGTCCCCTTGCTCTAACCCCAAGAAAAACAAATCCTGGTATTGCAAAGAATAGAGTAGGAATAGTTGAGTAAAGAGGCTCTGGCGTGCCTTTTAAGCTGTGCATTGTGTAGGTAAGGCCGATAGCGATAGAGCCTGAAATTAACGTTGAGAAGCCAATGCTAATAAAAGGGTTTTCGCCTTTTAAAGCAAGTGATGAGGCGAGTCTGGATATAAAGCCGGCGATAAAGAAGGTATAAATAGCCTGTTTTCCCGCAGCAATGAATGCAATAGGGCCGTGGGAGTAGTTGATAATAAATACGGTGCTGCCGAGTAACAGAGCGGCAATCCATGCGGACTGATAATCAATGTACTGACCGAGACGATTTTTAACGATTGAAAAGGAGTTCATATAATTCAGTGTTAGTAGGCTAAGTATTGGATAATAAAAAGGCCGATATCTGCAAAGATATCGGCCTTTTTATGGCGGGTCTAAACCCTATTAAGCAATACGTGCCTTCAGCGGTGATTCCAGCTTGGCGGCCATATCCTTCAGTGTCTTCTCGGTGGTCTCCCAATCGATACACTTATCGGTAATGGATACACCGTATTCCATGTCTTCAAGGTTTGAAGACATCTTCTGGTTGCCGGCACCAATGTTACTTTCAACCATAATACCAACAATTGATTTATTGCCTTCGATGATTTGATTGGCAACATTGTCCATAACCAGCGGCTGCAGCTCGTGGTCTTTATTGGAGTTGGCGTGGCTGCAATCGACCATTATATTGGTAGAGAGGCCTGCTTTTTCCAGCGCTTGCTCGCATACAGTTACACTGACTGAGTCGTAGTTTGGCTTGTTATCACCGCCACGAAGTACGACATGAGCGTATGGGTTGCCTGTGGTGTGAATAATGGCAACCTGCCCATCATTGTTAATACCCAGGAAGCGGTGTGGGCTTGAACAGGATTCCATTGCATTGATGGCAACGGTAAGTCCGCCATCAGTGCCATTTTTAAAACCAACCGCTGATGAAAGACCTGAAGCCATTTCACGGTGGGTTTGAGATTCTGTAGTGCGGGCGCCAACGGCCGACCATGTAATCAGATCCTGCATATACTGAGGTGAAATAGGATCCAGTGCTTCGGTAGAAGTAGGCAGTCCCATTTCGCTTACATCCATCAATAATTGACGGCCGATACGCAGGCCTTCCTGAATTTTGAAGGAGTCGTTCAGGTGTGGATCGTTGATCAGACCTTTCCAGCCTACGGTTGTACGCGGCTTTTCAAAGTAAACTCGCATAACGATATAAAGGCTGTCTTTGACTTCCTCTGCCAACTTGGCCAGACGCTGTGCATAGTCTTTTGCTGCTTCTACATCATGAATAGAGCAGGGGCCAATAACGACCATCAAACGAGGGTCTTTCTTGTCGAGTATATCGCGTACGACTTGACGTCCCGAGGTGACTGTTTCGCGAGCGGCGTCCGTCATTGGGATTTCTGCTTTGATATCCCGAGGTGAGTCGAGCACTTCTTGAGAAACTAGATTTAAGTTCTCTACGGCTTGTTGAGTCATTTTACTTCCCGAGTTAAGCGTTTTTTTATTGGACGCTATTCTACTGAAAAAACTTATATTTTCGAGCTTAAAATCACGGTATTTCGTTAAAAGTGATAATTTCTAGCCGTTTTATCATTGGGAAGTAAAGTGCGGCGGCGATTTTTGATGCTTTACACAGTTCTGGCTCGTCAGTGAACAGTTTTTGATAGCGGTCTAACTGCCCTTGGTAAGCCGCTATTTCTTCCTCGATAAAGGTGGCTTCCGCTTGCCCGGCGGCGGGTTCACTACTTTTGTAGTCAATAACCCAACGTATGGGTTCGTCACCAAGCACATTGAGTGTTTGGTGACGACTGCTTGCTGTTTTTAAGAGGGCGGCTAATTCTGAGGGCGCTGAGACAACAGGTGCAACATACGTGCGGTCAATAATGGATTCACGGGCGCTATTCATGCTCATACCCTTGCTGGACTGTTGGCTCCACAGGCTTAATTCGCATTGGCTATCGGTGTGATCTCCGTTAAGAATCCAATGGCCAATTGGGTCTTCCAGTGTGCGCCTTAAACCCAGTTCAATCTTATTCAAAGCGGTGATGAGTGTCTCACCGGTTAAACCCTGCTGCCGTAACTGAATTTCCCATACAGGCCGCTGCCGAGTGATTCGCTCGGGGGACCACACACCAATACCGTCTTGAACCACTTGTTCGAGGGCCCGATGAAGCAGGCTGCCCGTATGGCGGGCACTGCGATTTTGAAATCGCTCATCGCTCGCCAAGTTATCTTCATCGTCGAACTCTCGCCCGCGATAGGCCGCTAATAAGCTCGAAGGAACAAGAGCCGGGCGCTGCCAGTGACTCGGTAGGCGACGGATAAAGTTTAATTCTTGAATCGCGCCCTCATCGTCTTTGTTGTGTGTGGCAAAGCAAGGGATGACGCTATCTTTGACTTGATGCCACAGATTTGTGAGTAGACTGCCTTTAGTCGGCGCCTTATAACCATCGGTTTTGTTATCACTGCCGATATTGGCCAGCAGGTGTAGCTTTTCAATCGCTCGAGTACAGCCAACATAGAGTAAGCGGGTTGACTCTAGTTGCCCTTTTATCTTTTGCTCATCGCGCAAGAATTGATAAAGAGGATCAACATTCGTACCAGTAGCGGAAAGGGGGCTGAGTAAGAGGCGCTTATCACCACTGTGATTAATACGTTCCTGCCAAAGCAGTAATTGATGATCGTCCGCACGGCTGCCTTTATCCAAACCGGGAATAATAACCGTCTCAAACTCCAGACCTTTGGATTTGTGGATGGTCATTACCTGAACGCGAGGGTCGGCATCAGTGGCTGGCTTTGCATAGAGCTGCTGCATGGCGCGATTAAATTCTTGCCAATCGCTGATATGCCCGCCGTGATCGTATTGCTCTAATAGTTGAAAGTAGTCTTCTGTATTGGCGTAGTCAGCGGAATCCGTAAGACAGGTGGGACCGCCCAGAGCAATCCATGTTCCCTTGATCCAGTAGGCCAGAGGCTTGCGACGACGGTTTTTCCAGGCTGTATTGATGATTGGTACAAAGCGATCGAGCAATAATTTCCCCGCCGTTGATAAGCCGAGAATCTGTTTGTGATCCTGCAGGCGCAGTAGCAGGTGGGGAAAGTGTGCTTTTTCTCCGGAATCGTTCAGTTGCAAGCTGGCAATTGTGTGCAGGTCTTGCATATCAAGCCCACACCACGGGGTGCGTAATAGAGCCAGCCAGGCATTGCGATCACTTGGGTCGTGCAGGGCACGGGTTAGCGTTAACAGGTCAACAATGGCCATACGGCTGGCGAGGGGATCAATATCAGTGGCTTGCCAGCGAATGCCTGCGGCCTGTAATGTTGGAATAATCTGACTTAAGTGAGGCCGCGATCTCACCAGTATGGCAATTCTTCCATCGGGCTTTTCTTGCAGTGTGCGCTGCACGATATCGCGAATCTGGCTCGCTTCATCCAGTCGGTTGTCGGCGTCGACAATGCCATGAAAGCTAACCGCATCCTCACCTGAATATGCTTTGTAGGCGATGGAAGAAGAATAGCTGACCGCTCCTCGGGCGATATCGTCGGCGTCTGGAAATGCCGTCAAAAATGTATCGTTAACCCAGTTAACAACGCCGGCCTGGGAGCGAAAATTCACGGTCAAATCCAGTGGCGTTAGAGCGATATCTCCAATGCCATGCTCACGGGCGTCGAGAAAAATACCGACGTTGGCATCGCGAAAGCCATAGCAGGATTGCATGCCATCACCGACGATAAAGAGTGTGCGGCCATCGTCCTGCTGCCAGCCGGCCGTCAGTTTTTGTAAAAGCTGGAGCTGTGGGCTGGATGTATCTTGAAATTCATCGACCAGAATATGTTTGATCTGATAATCCATCACCAGCGCCAGCTCAGATGGATTGTCATCACTGCCTAAAGCCAGCAATGCACCTTGAGTGACTTCGGTAAAGTCGCAGGCATTGAGCTGTCTGAAGACCAGCATCAACTCTGCTGCAGCCAGGGGAAGTGTGCGGGTGAGGCTGTCCAGAAGTCGCCATTGCTGAGCTGAATAGTTCGCAGGCGGCAGACCGCGAACGACGTGTAATAAATCTTTTAGTTTCGGAATCTGGCTGAGTTGGCCTAGTAATTCAGCCATCTGCGCTTTGCGGCCCTGACAAAGACTTTTTGTTTCTTTATCTCCCGCAGGGAAACCAAAGCGTTTATTGAGACCTTTTGGGCTGCGCCACTCGCCAGAGTTGTTCAGTATTAACTCAACCAAAGCACGCCATAGCTCCAGTTGCTCACTGTCTATTGTGGGTAGTTCAGTTATGCCGGAGAGCTTGCACAGCAGACTCTTAGGTTGATCGGCGATGCAATTGGTGCCAGCGTAGTCGGCCATTAGGCACAGATCACTGGCGAAGGGCTGTAATCGCTGTGTTATGTCGGTGAGGGTCTCGTGATTTAACTCATCTATCGCCGCTTCTAAATATTGGCGGGTGGCCTGACGTGT
>JAUVQU010000011.1 GCA_030597965.1 Cellvibrionaceae bacterium | reverse complement strand
CAGTACCCGTAGCGACAGAGTAGGCTTCTTCCAACACTGGGTCGCCGTTGGCGTCCAGAACGTTATTGCCGTCTGCATCAACTTTCTTAACCCAGTTATTCAGGTCGAGACCGATACCGCCGGTTACGTCAACCGTAGTCAGGAAGATAGGAGATATACCGTTGGTACCCGCAACAACCGGTGCGAAGTTAACGAAGGGGACGTATGGGCTGGCCTGCTTACCGGCCCACAGAGCAACGTTATTCACGCCAGACATGCGTGAAGAGCCTACGCCCATAGTGCCTCTTTCAGCAATCAGCATTACTTTGGCATTTGGATGCTGCTTTTGCAGCTCAACGATTTCTTGCTGTGCTTCAGGGGTCATCATGCACTGGCCGTGCAGTTCACGGTCTGAACGAGAGTGTGCCTGGTTGCCAGGAGACAGCAGGTCAGTAGAGATGTCACCTTCACCAGCGATGTAGGTTACGACGTCGATTTTATCGTCGATTTCTGGCAGCTTGGTGAAGAAGTCAGCGCGAGCGTAGCTTTCAAGAATGTCTTTAGCGATTGCATTGCCTGTTTTGAATGCAGTTTCCAGACGTTCGGTATCGGCTTCGTACAAGAATACCTGAGTCTTCAGAACTTCAGCGGCTGGTTTTGCCACGGCTTCGTCGTCAGATAGGGCCAGATCCAGAAGAGCTTCTACAGAGGGGCCACCTTTCATGTGAGACAGTAATTCGAAGGCAAATTTCGGAGTAATCTCTGTAATAACAGATTCGCCCAAAATGATCTCTTTCAGAAATTTCGCCTTTACACCGGCAGCACTTGTGGTGCCTGGTAAGGCGTTGTAGATGAAGAACTTTAGGGAGTCTTCGCGGTGTTCATGCCCGCTATCTTTGATTTGGGTAATGATCTCTGACAGCAGCTCGGCGCTATCAATTGGCTTTGGATGCAACCCTAAATCCTTCTTACGGGTCGCGATTTCATTCATATATTCTGAATATAAGCTCATTCAAACCTCTCGTTTGTTGTTTGTTACTCTCTCGTCCCAGGATCGCTGAAAGAGGAGGCTATCGATGACACACATCGATGCTTCAATCTGGGTGAAAGGCAAGACTTGAATGAGCCTTAAAACCAGCTGAATTGAGGCGCGGATTCTACACTATTCACGGTGTGTTGTTAAGTTATGATCACTATCACAGCAGCTTATATAGCAGCCTTTCAGGCTATCTTTAAGTCGAGACTTCGTTGTCAAATTCAGCAATCAAGGTAAATAGCGGATGAGCTCAGCATGACTCTGTCATATACTGCGTATTTACTGCTTTTGGAATTCATAGCGCTCTATGTTTAAACGTGTAAAAACACCCTGTGTTGGTGTCTGTTCTACTACCATCTGTGGTGATGTCTGCCGTGGTTGTAAGCGTTTTTCCCATGAGGTGATTGACTGGAACACCTATACCAATGAACAGCGCTATTTGATTGCTTCACGTTTGGAGGGGTTTCTCGCGCAGGTGGTTAAGCACAAGCTTGCAGTCGTTGATGTCGATAAATTATTAAAGGCTATTAAGTACCAGCAGATTCAGTTTAACTCAGATCAAAATCCCTATTGTTGGGTATTTGATCTGTTGCGAGCGGGATCGTCCCAAATAGATGATCTGAGTACCTATGGTTTGCGTCGACAGTCCGGCTGGGAGCAGCAGTCGCTCACAGAGATTCAGGAGGCGATTGACGCGGATTTCTATACATTGTCCTCGGCGCATTATGATCGCTATGTGAAACCCGAAATAAACCACATGGCCTCCATTAAAGAAACGGCTCTCTAATCTTATGACCGATATCTCCCACATCCAAGAATATCTGAAATGCCCGACGCCCGACGCGTGGATACAGGAGGCGCTACAGCAAGAAGAAATAATGCTCATGGATCATGCCGCCAATGAAATGAAGGCAGCGCAGAGCGCGATGACTCTGATGAGTAAACACCCAGTCAAGTTAGACCTCCTCAATAAAATGTCACGCTTAGCGCGCGAAGAGTTGGTTCATTTTGAGCAGGTGCTGAGAATTATAAAAAAGAAAGGCCTAAGGTATCAGGCGATGAAGGCCAGTGGCTATGCCCTGAGTATGGCGAAACATATCCGCAAAGAGCAGCGCGCTAACCTGGTGGATACGTTGATTGTTGGTTCAATTATCGAGGCGCGTTCCTGTGAGCGCTTCGCTAAGTTGGCTCCGCACCTGGATGCCGATTTGAATAAATTCTACCTGTCGTTACTTAAATCTGAAGCGCGTCATTATCAGGACTATCTTACATTGGCGCAGGCTTATAGTGATGAGGATATACAGGCGCGAGTCGATTATTTTCTGCAGCTAGAATGCGACTATATTGAAGCGCCAGACCCATTGTTTCGTTTTCATTCCGGTGTGCCAGTGCCCAAATTCAAATACGAAAAGCCGGCGCTTTAGCACTTTGGTCAGCGTTGAGTTCAAGGGACACAAGTTGGAAGTTGAGGTTGGCGAAACCTTATTAAATGCCGCTGACCGCAGTGCAGTCAGAATCCCCAATAGCTGCCGGCAGGGCCTTTGCCACTCCTGTGTCATGGTGTTGGAAGCGGGTGAAGTCACACCTCAAGCGCAGCAGGGTTTGACCGATCACCAAATTTCCCAGGGTTTATTCCTTGCTTGCCAGTGTGTTCCGCAAGGTGATATGAAAATCGCATTGCCGGGCAAGCTCGGAAAAATTCCTGCCACCTTAATCAGTAAGCAATGGCTCAACGGCTGTGTTGTGGAACTGGTTTTTGAAACCTCCATGCGCTGGACGGCGGGTCAGAATATTACGCTTTGGAAGGATGAAGAGCACGGTCGTGCTTATTCCATTGCCAGCAGCCGTAAATACGATGGTCTGTTGAAATTACATGTTGCTCAGTATGAGCAGGGTTTGGTGAGCCGCTGGTGTGCTGAAGGGCTGCAGGAAGGCGATCAAGTCCTGCTGGGTGAGGCTAACGGTGACTGTTTTTACACAGAAGATGCCCATGATAAACCCTTGTTGCTGGTGGGCACCGGTACTGGATTGGCGCCGCTTTATGGGGTTTTGATGGATGCATTGAGGGAAGGGCATTCGTCGGAGATACATCTGTATGTGGCAGCCGCTGAGCCAGAAGGCTTATACCTGGTTGACCAGCTTCAGCGACTGGCTGGTGAGCACGATAATTTCCATTACCATCCAGTGGTTAGGCGTCAGCCAACTGAAGAGGCTGTTGAAGGGAGTGTGCAAGGTGACTTGGGTGTTTTGATTCCGAAAGCACACGCTGCGCTCAGGGGCTGGAAGGTGTTTTTATGCGGTTCGCCAAAGATGATTGAGGGCCTGAGAAAGTACTGCTTTCTGGCGGGAGCTGGCGGCAATGATATTTTGTTTGACGCCTTTGAGGTGGCTCACGAAATATATTAATATTGTTTAATATCAATTGGTTATGTCTAGTATCTCGAAAACTTCTAAAGTATTACTTTGCTGTTTCCAGCGCACATTATAGTCGTATAGCTTCACGCCATAGGCTCGATTATTAGTATCTTGGTAGGCCGGTTGTGGCTGCTGTGCCAGTACCTGTGTAATCAAGTCACGCAAGTCCTGGTGGAGAGCTTCGGCTGATTGTAATTGAGCTTCGGCCTGTTCGGTAAAAACAATTTGAGTATCTGTAACCGGAGCGTGTTCGGCAAATCCGCCTTTGGCATTCCCAATAGCGTCAACGTAAGGAAGGTAGGGCTTGATGTCTAGAACGGGCGTGCCATCCAGTAAGTCGCCACCCTTAAAGTGAATCCGCCATGAATCGGCTTGCCCATTGCGCTTGGTCCGTTGAATCTCAGTAACTTCAACCACGGATAGCCCAATAGGGTTGGGCCTGAACGGGCTGCGCGAGGCAAATACCCCAACCTTTTTATTGCCACCTAAACGCGGCGGACGCACCATGGGCTTCCAGTCTGTCTTGATCGCTTCATGGAAAACAAAACTGAGCCAAATATGGGAGAAACCGTTGAGGCCACGCAAAGTATCCTCCCTATTACAGTCGCCCAGTAACTCTATATAGCTTTGAGCGGCAGTGACCAGGCCGGGTTGGCGAGGAATGGCGAACTTTTCTTTATAGGGAGAGTGGACAATCCCAATCGGTGTGAAGGTGTAGTTGTCCATAATTGGCTAATTAATAGTTGGGCTAACCAGAGGCAGCGTTAGTCGGTTATTGGAGCTTTGTTTAGGCTTAGGGCCGTTTCAGCAGAAGCTTCAATCCACCAAATGTTCTCGCCCCAGTCGCCTAGTACAATACGTTCGCCTCGCTCTTCTTCGGGAAGGTCGAGAGTGTGATGAGCTGGCCTGTGTGTGTGCCCGTGGACCATGACGTGTACCTGGGCTTCATCCATGGCTTTAATGACTTCTTCCGGCGTGACATCCATAATGTCTTCCGCCTTAAGGCTGTTCATGCTCTTGCTCTTTTGGCGCAGGTCAGCAGCAATGGCGCGGCGTTCATCAAGTGATTTACTCAGCATCATGGCCTGAAATGGCTCGGAGCGTGCCTGTGCACGAAATTGCATGTATTCAAGGTCGTGCGTACAAAGGCTGTCGCCGTGCATGAGCAATACACGTTCACCATATAGGTCAATCACGGTTGGATCTTCCAGTGATATGCCGCCAACTTGTGTAGCAAAGTCTTTGCCCAGTAGGAAGTCTCGATTGCCACCCATAATAAACAACTGGGTGTCGTTGTCCGTTAGCTTTTTGAGTTGCGCTTTCACTTCAGCAGCAAAAGAGGCATCGTCGTCATCACCAATCCAAGCTTCAAAAAAATCACCCAGAATATAGAGCTCATCGGCGTTGTAAGCACGCTGCTCTAAAAAGTCGTAAAACGCCTGTGTGATGGCGGGGCGGCCTTCGTCTAGGTGTAGATCTGAAATAAATAAGGTAGTCATGACTCGTCGCTTATGCTTTTTTGAGGGTTGCTATTGTAAATCAGAAAGGTGGTGTTGAGCGACACTCGCTTTAGGGCAGCTCTAATAATTTATCTAGTGTGGCTTGACCTCGGACGGCTTCACTTCGAAAGGATTGTTTTCCCTGAAGCTGCCTGCGGCTATGGCAATGGATAGTAAAATAATAGAATTGAAGAAAACAGGAATGATCATAAAGTTAAAACCCAATTCGTGAACAGTGGCGCCGCCAATAACGGCTGTGATGGCAGTAGCTCCACCTGGTGGGTGCATGCAGCGTAGTTGGTGCATTAAAAACATGGCGATAGGTATTGCGCAGGAGGAGGCAAATACAGGGTGTGGGATTAGCTTGTAGCAACAAATACCCACAAAGGCGGATGACAGGTGTCCACCAACAAGATTCCATGGTTGTGATACAGGGCTGTGGGGCAGGCCAAATATGAGCATCGCCGATGCACCAGTTGAGGCAAGCACCACGGGCATAGCGTCGGCCTCAAGAATTTGATAGCTGAAGAAGGAGGAGAGTAAAGTGGCGAAAAAAGCTCCGATAATTGAAATATGCAATTCGGAGCTCTTCATATTTTGCACGGGTTAAGCCCTCTGCTTGCTTTGTTTATGATTATTTTAGTTTGCAGGTGCTGTTGTTTCTATAGGCGTTTCTATAACTTTTCATATAGTAATACCCGCATAGCGGGTATTACGTATTAGATGCCTTACGCTAGGATTGCCTTTTCTATCACTACCGCATCAACAGGTACATCTTGATGTCCTGCTGTCATAGTGGTCTTAACCGCTTTAATCTTATCGGCTACATCAAAACCTTCAACTATCTTACCGAATACGCAGTAACCCCAACCCTGTGAGTTCTTACCGCTGTGGTTCAGGAAGTCATTGTCTTTAACGTTAATGAAGAACTGAGCGGTTGCGCTGTGTGGGTCCATGGTGCGAGCCATAGCAACGGTGTACTCATCATTCTTCAGGCCGTTATCGGCTTCGTTCTCGATAGGAGCATTAACGCTCTTTTGCTTCATGTCAGCAGTAAAGCCACCGCCTTGAACCATGAAGTTGTTGATCACACGGTGGAAAATGGTGCCATCGAAGAAGCCATCTTCAGCGTATTTCTGAAAATTAGCGGCTGTATTTGGCGCCTTATCGAAATCCAGTTCCAGTTTAATGTCGCCAAAGTTGGTTTGCAGGGTGATCATTGCTTACTCCTAAAATAAAAATCTTGTAAAGGCTCTTTGGGTGAGCCGGTATTTTGTTTTGTGGCTAGGCAAAAGCGCACGGAACGAGAGAATTTATGTGTAATAAATGACCGAGAGCAAAAAGTAGGTGCCCTGAGGCAAGTACGTTTTTACCAACAGTAGGCGCTTTTAAGCGACACCACCACGGGACAAAATAACACTTGAATAAAAAGTCTCTCAAAATTAGATGCTTACAGCAGCCTTTGGCGGCTATAATACACGATTTTTCACGCGCCCCATTAATCAATTTTGGGCGTGTAGATACGATAACCGTCACGCCTTTTGGGTATATAAGTAATTAGTATGAACAATACAACAACAGATTCACCGGCCAAGCCTCTCAATTTCCTGGAGCAAATTATCAAGCAGGATATTGAATCGGGAAAACACAATAAAGTGGTGACCCGCTTTCCCCCGGAGCCCAACGGTTATCTGCACATAGGCCACGCTAAATCCATCTGTCTTAACTTTGGTTTGGCGGCGGAATTTGGCGGTGAGTGTAACCTGCGTTTCGATGACACCAACCCTGCCAAAGAAGACCAGGAATACGTTGATGCTATCAAGAAGGATGTGAGCTGGTTGGGCTTTAATTGGGCGGGTGACGTACGCTATGCCTCTGAGTATTTTGATCAGTTCTACGAGTGGGCGCTGCACTTAATTAAAGAGGGCAAAGCTTACGTTTGTCACTTGAGCGCTGACGAGACACGTGAATATCGTGGCTGGGCAACCAAGCCAGGTAAAGACAGCCCGCAACGCGATCGCAGCCCAGAGGGAAACCTGGCCGACTTTGAAAAAATGCGTGCCGGTGAATACGAAGAGGGTGCCTGTGTGCTGCGCGCCAAGATAGACATGACCAGCCCTAACATGAATATGCGTGACCCTATGCTGTACCGCATTCGTAAGCAATCGCATCACCAGACCGGTGATAAGTGGTGTATCTATCCAACTTACGATTTTGCACATGGTCAGGAAGATGCTATCGAAGGCGTAACCCATTCAGTTTGTACACTGGAGTTTGCTGACCACCGCCCACTGTACGATTGGTTTACAGAAAACCTGCCGGTGCCCAGTACACCCAAGCAGTATGAGTTTGCACGTCTTGAACTGAGCTACTCAGTGACGTCTAAGCGTAAACTGAAGCAGTTGGTGGACGAAGGTCATGTGGACGGCTGGGATGATCCGCGTATGCCGACCATTTCTGGTATGCGCCGTCGTGGTTACACGCCAGCGTCTCTGCGTAATTTCTGCGAAATGATCGGTGTGACTAAATCGGCCAGTGTCATTGATGTGGGCCAGCTGGAATTCTGTGTGCGTGATGACTTAAACAACACTGCACCGCGTGCCATGTGTGTTTTGAATCCGCTTAAGGTCACCATTGAAAATATGCCGGAAGGCGAAGTTCAAATAATGACTCAGCCGGTACATCCGAATGATGAGTCGCAGGGTAAGCGCGAGTTGCCGATCAGCCGTGAAATCTATATTGACCGTGCCGACTTTACAGAAGACACAACATTATCGCGTAAGAAGTTTAAACGCTTAGTGCTGGGTCAATATGTGCGCTTGCGCGGCTCTTATGTGATTAAGGCCGATGCCGTGATTACCGATGAAAACGGTGAAATGCTTGAGGTTGTGGCCAGCTTGATACCCAATACCGTGGGTGAGAACCCACCAGAAGGTATGAAACCACGCGGCGTGATTCACTGGGTGGACGCCAACGACTGTATCGACGCTGAAGTGCGTTTATACGACCGCCTTTTTAGCGATGTGGCTCCTGATACGGGCGACAAGAATTTCCTAGATGCGATTAATCCTGAGTCATTAACCATCCTGAGCGGTTGCAAGGCGGAAAAGAATTTGGTCAGGGCACAGCCAGAACAGAGCTATCAGTTCGAGCGAGAAGGGTATTTCTGTTTGGACAGTCGATACAGCACAGAAGACAAGCCAGTATTTAACCGAGCGATTGGCTTAAAAGACAATTGGGCGAACAAGGCGTAACGCCTGAACAGATTAGAAGAATTTGAAATGGCACTAAAAATATACAACACACTGACTCGTCAGAAAGAAACCTTTAAGCCAATTGAAGAAGGCAAAATCAGCATGTACGTCTGCGGTATGACCGTATACGACTACTGCCATATAGGTCATGCCCGCGTGCTGGTTTCTTTCGACATGATTACCCGTTACCTGCGCTCGCAGGGTTGGGATGTCAATTACGTCCGCAACATCACCGACATCGATGACAAGATTATTAATCGTGCCAATGAAAACGGCGAAACCTTTACGGATCTAACCGAACGTTTTATTGACGCCATGCACGAAGACGAAGCGGTTCTGGGCGTGGCTCGCCCTGATCAAGAACCAAAGGCGACGACTCATATTCAAGACATCATCGATATGATTCAGGTGCTGATTGATAAGGGTTATGCCTACACCTGTGATAATGGTGATGTGTACTACCGTGTTACCAAGTTCGACGGTTACGGTAAACTTACCAACAAGAATATTGAGGACCTTTTATCCGGTGCCCGAGTCGATATTGAGAGCATCAAAGAAGACCCGCGTGATTTTGCCTTGTGGAAGGGTGTAGTAACAAGTAAAAGGGCCTCTAGCGAGCAGGGCAAAGATGCCGAGTCGATCAAATGGGAAACTCCCTGGGGCGCCGGTCGTCCCGGTTGGCATATTGAATGTTCGGCCATGAGTAAATGCTGCCTGGGCAATACCTTTGATATCCACGGTGGTGGTCCAGACTTACCATTCCCGCACCATGAAAATGAAATAGCCCAAAGTGAAGCGGCCAATGGCTGTACCTTTGTAAACTACTGGATGCACGCTGGTGCGGTTCGAGTCGATGGCGAGAAGATGTCCAAATCATTGGGTAACTTCTTCACCATTCGTGAGGTATTGAAAAAATACCATCCCGAAGTGGTGCGCTACCTATTGATCAGCCGCCATTATCGCAGCGCGATCAATTACTCGGAAGATAACCTGATAGAAGCGCGTACCGGCTTAGAGCGTTTTTACACAGCTCTACGTGACTTTGCCAGCGTACAGCCTGCAGCGCTTGAATCCCTCGCGGCTAGCGAATACTACGCACGCTTTGTTGAGGCTATGAACGATGACTTTAACAGCAGTGTGGCACTGGCTGCCATGTACGACCTAGTGCGGGATTTAAACACTGCCGCCAAAGCTGGTGAGCAAGCTAAAGCAGAAACCCTAGCCGCAGAACTTAAAGCAATGGGCGCTATTTATGGTATTTTGCAGTCATCACCAGAGGAGTTTCTACAGGCCGGTGGTGCGGACGAGTTGAGTGCAGAGGCGATAGAGGCTTTAATTGAAGAACGGGTGCAGGCAAAGCAAGACAAAAACTTTGCTCGTTCCGATGAGATTCGTGACGACCTAAAAGCACAAGGTGTTGTGCTGGAAGATTCCCGCGAGGGAACTAAGTGGAGACGCGAGTAAGCGTCAATAAATTATGACCAATACAGTAACACCGGAATTTCGCTTTCGCCGCCTGCGCAGAACCTCTGCATTGCGTGATCTTGTGCGTGAGAATCAGGTAACCGCGAACGATCTTATTCTGCCGCTGTTTATCGAAGAAGACATTACTGAGCCGGTCGCTATCAGCAGCATGCCCGGAGTTTTCCGCTACCCGGAATCACAACTGGCAGACGTCGTGCAGCGCGCCTGGTCTAAAGGAATTAAAGCCGTTTTACTCTTTGGTGTGTCCACTCACAAAGATGCCTGTGGCAGCGATACCTGGAACAAAGGCGGCTTGATGGCGCGAATTATTCGCACAGCTAAACAAGCCCAGCCTGAAATGATCGTCATCAGTGACAATTGCTTCTGTGAATACACCGATCACGGCCATTGTGGTGTGGTGAACGAGCAGGGCACGGATGTTGAAAACGACCTAACATTAGAGAATTTACAAAAGCAGGTACTTGTCGCTGCCCAAGCGGGCGTCGATATGATCGCGCCCTCCGGCATGATGGATGGCATGATCCTGGCGATTCGTCAGGTGCTGGATGTAAATGGTTTTAGTCATATTCCTGTAATGTCCTATTCCACTAAATTCGCCTCTGCTTTTTATGGCCCCTTCCGCGATGCCGTAGACTCCACCTTTAAAGGTACCCGTGATTCTTATCAAATGGACGCGGCCAATGGGCGTGAAGCTTTGGCTGAATCCATGCAGGACGAGATGGAAGGTGCTGATATTTTAATGGTCAAACCAGGTACGGCTTATCTTGATGTTATTGCGAATATCAAAGCCAACACAGACCGTCCAATGGCGGTGTACCACGTGAGTGGCGAGTATGCGATGATCAAGGCAGGTGCTGCCGCTGGTGTGATTGATGAACAGGCGATTGTGATGGAAACCATGACTGCCTTTAAGCGTGCAGGTTGTGATCTGATCATTACCTACTACGCCGAAGCTATCGCCGACTGGTTAGATAACGCGTAATGTTTAAACAATAAAACGAGGTAAAAACGATGAAGCTAGTTAAATTTTCAGTACTGTTGGGTTTGGTTGCAATATTATCGGCATGTTCACCGGAAGTAGGTTCCGATAAGTGGTGTGCAAACATAAAGGCAACAGCTACAGGCGATAGAACCTTGGAAGAAGTTAAAGACTATTCCAAGCACTGCCTGTTTAAATAATTAAATAGCAGCAAAAAGCCTCGGTTAATCCCACCGGATTGACTGGGGCTTTTTTATAGATATTTATTATGATTTTGTTATTTGTTTTTTACAGGAAAAAATGATGATCAGTAATGATGGCCTTCAGGCATCCTTCTTTAAACTGCGCTCCAACAAAGTATTTGAGCTGTTTGTTATTGGTATCATTATCTTTTCGGCGGTAACGATTGGTGTACGTACTTACGATCTTCCGCCCTTGATGATCGACATCATCGTTATTCTTGATATCACCATCACCGTTATTTTTCTGATGGAAATTATCGTCCGTTTTCTTGGGGAACCGATAAAAAAGAACTTTTTTAAATCGGCTTGGAACATCTTTGATACGTCGATTGTGATTGTCAGTTTGATTCCTATTGAAGACAGTGAACTGGCGCTGGTTGGGCGCCTAGTGCGTATCTTCCGTGTGCTGCGGATGGTATCCATCATTCCCGAACTGAGGATGTTGCTCAACTCGCTGCTTAAAGCCCTGCCACAACTTGGCTATATCATGCTGATGATGTTTATCATCTTCTATATTTACGCAGCGGTTGGTTCGATCTTTTTCTCGGAGATTAACCCAGAGTTGTGGGGTGATATAGCCATTAGTCTGCTGACGCTTTTCCGGGTGATGACCTTTGAAGACTGGACCGACGTCATGTACGAAACTCAGGCTGTTTATGGTCTCAGCTGGGTTTATTACCTCACGTTTATCTTCTTCACCGCGTTCGCCTTCCTCAATATGATCATCGGTGTAGTGGTGAATGTCCTTGAAGAAGAACACGAGCGTGAGCGTCAGAAACACGCGGAAGAAATGGGTGAACCAACACTCATGGATATTGAGCGTCAGATCGCTGAGTTACGTACGCTCATCGTAGAGAAAGCTGAGGAAAAACATTAAAGAATTATAACCACCTGCGCACCTGTCGGGTGTAATCGACAAAGTCTCGTCCAAACAGTGCGGTAAGGGCTTTTTCTTCCGGCTGTATCTGGAACCTTTGCATATAGAGCATATAAGGAAAGATACAGCTTGCGGCTACTAGAGAGTCTAGATAAGTGGCCCACGCCAATAATTGGCACGCCAACCCAACATACATTGGGTTTCTGGTAATCCGATAAATACCCGATGTAACCAAAGAGCTGGCTGTTTCAGGCTTTAACGGGTTGACCGTGGTAGCCGCTTGTTTAATCGCGACTGTACCGGCTATTAGAAAGACCACGCCAATCGATAAAAGTTAAACAGAGACAAAAGCTATTGCGGTCTCACTGAGGTTTGTGGCTGGCGATATGCCTGCCACAAACCACATTAACGCGCCAAATAAGAGCATTACCAGAGGCGGGGGTATTTTTTTTTCAAGTGACATCATGAATTTCTCTGAGTTAATACTTTGTTAAGGGGGCTGATCCCTTTAATTTTTTAATTATGTGTTTTTGCCATCTTTAATATATAGAAACAAAAGTGTAGCCAGATAGAAAGCAATAGCACCTGTTTGTAACCAATAAGGAATCGTTGATTGGCCTTCTTGTATAACAGATGCAAGATCATCTGAAACATTAACAAAGCTTAACCCTAACACTGTTATCGCTAAGACAATAATGGCATTTAGTGCTACTACGCGATGCTGTGATGCGGAATAAAAAAGAGCTATATATGCGCACACTGAAAAAGAAATAATTTTATCCTGATAGGCATAAAAAGGGGTGTCGTAGTACACAAATAATATTGGAACTTTTATGCTGAAAAAATGGGCGATTGCCATGCAGCAGAAATAAGCGGCACCAGATAAAAAAGCATATTTAGTTAGCTGTGAATTCACTTATTACCCTCCTGTTGTTCTTATATTTTATTTTCACGACAATTGCTTATCGTTCCAGTATGGCACGGATAGCCATTAAGCGTGCCAACTACCCATAAAACCAGTAAGCCACACTAATAGCCGCAATAATGCCCGCTAAATCCGCCGATAAACCGCAGGTGAGGGCGTGGCGACCATGACGAATGCCCACAGAGCCAAAATACACAGCCAGTACATAGAAGGTGGTTTCCGTAGAGCCCTGTATAGTTGCAGCCAGAAGCCCTTGGAATGAGTCCACGCCGAAGGTGTTCATGGTGTCTACCATCATGGCGCGTGCGCCTGAGCCGCTGAGTGGTTTCATAAAGGCGGTGGGCAGGACGTCTACAAAGCGGGTGTCACCATTAAACACTTCAACGATAAAGCGAATGGCATCCAGCAGCATGTCTAATGCGCCACTGGCTCTGAATACGCCGATGGCGACCAGCATGGCCAACAGGAAGGGGATGATGTCTATGGCGACCTTAAAACCCTGTTTTGCACCTTCGATAAAGGTGTCGTAAACATTGACCTTTTTATAATGGGCCACGATTAAAAACAGCATGATCAAGCTCAGCAATAAAAAGTTACTGACAAAGCTCGACTGGCTTTGCAGTTGTTCCATGCCCAGTGTTGAGAAGTAGCCGACAATGGCGAGCAGCAAAGCCACCGCCAAACCGAGGTAAGCCAGTACCACGGTATCCCACAGCTTTAATTTCTGAACCCACGCGGTGACCAATAAGCCGACGAGTGTTGAGCAACTGGTGGCAATAAGAATGGGAATAAAAACTGATGCGGGATCAACTGCGCCTAACTGTGCACGGTAGAGCAATACGGTAATGGGAAACAGTGTGACCGATGATGTATTGAGCACCAAAAATAATATCTGTGCGTTGCTGGCGGTGTCTTTGATCGGGTTGAGTGTTTGCAGATCCTTCATGGCCTTGAGGCCAAGCGGGGTGGCCGCGTTATCCAGGCCGAGTACATTGGCTGATAAGTTTAACGACATGGACGCAATGGCGGGGTGGCCTTTGGGAATCTCGGGCATGAGACGGGTAAAAAGCGGTGACATAAAATTTCCCAGCCGCGCGACCAGGCCACTGGCTTCACCCAGTGCAACAATGCCGAGCCATAAGCTGAGTACGCCGATCAGGCCTATGGCGAGCTCTACTGACATGCTGGCCATATCAAACGTTGAGGTGATCATGCGTTGGAACACGGCGCTGTCACCAAGGCCCAGCCACTGGTAAAGCGCAGAGATAAATCCGATAACGAAGAAGCTTAGCCAGATTTTGTGCAGCATTTATTTATTATTCTCGCTTTAAGGCGCTATAAGATTTTTGGGAAAATTGCTTTTCTATCGGTTGGGTATTTTGGGAATTCCTCTTTGTACCAACGGTGGTTAGCCAGTGCGCGGGGTATAAGATTGGCCGCAGTGAAGAGTACAAAAGATAAGCCGGCCAGTGACCAGCTGGCCATGGCAAACCCAGTCCATGTGAAGATTTCACCTAAGTAATTGGGCATGGTGACCCATTTGAAGCCACCACCATAGGGGATTTGATAACCCTCGATGTTGTTCTTTCTCAAAGCCAGTAGCTGTTGGTCTGAATATTTGTTGAGCCAGAAGCCGAAAGCAAAAATTAATATACCCAGAATAAAGCGAGGGTCAGTGAGCCATTCGTTGGTGAGATGCTCGCCTAAATCGCCGACCAGAGAGCCGTTTAAATAGCCATTAATTGCACAATAAACACCGCCGGTACCGAATATTTGCAGTGACATGCTAGCACCGGGGCGTACTTTTATTTGGAAGGGATAGATAAACGAACGATGGAAGTAATGAAGTTGCCACATGAATAAAAGAATAAAGGCTGTCCAGCTACGGTTATCACCGATAATAAAGCAGTAGAGGAAAATGAGACAGGCGGGAGACTCCATGAGTACCCAGCCCAGGCGGACATTAATAGGCAGTCGGCTTTTCCCCGTGCTGAAGCGCCCGTAATCGCCGTTGATAAAGTAGGTGCCGATGAGCGCCATGGGTATGAATATGAATACGGCGATGAGCAGCGTGTTGTATAGGGTGTCGTCAGTCATTATAGGTCTCTATAGAAAGCTGGCATCCAGTAGGCTTTGCGTATATTCATGTTGGGGCGCGTTGAGTACGTCTTGCGTATTGCCTTGCTCGAGTACTTGCCCCTGTTTCATTACAATGACTTGGTGGCTGAGTGCTTTGACCATTTTAAGATCGTGACTGATAAATAAATAAGTGAGGCCGCGGTTAGCCTGTAGTTTCTGCAGTAAATCAATCACTTGTATTTGTACAATCCTGTCGAGCGCAGAAGTGGGCTCGTCTAAGATGACAATTTTTGGATTGAGAATCAACGCTCGTGCTATGGCGACACGTTGTCGCTGACCGCCGGAAAACTCGTGAGGGTAGCGGTGGCGATCCTCCGGATCCAGGCCGACTTCTTCCATTACTTTAACGACCGCTTGCTCGCGTTCCTCGTTATTCTGCTTGGTGTGTACCAGTAATCCTTCAGCGATGATGTCTGAAATGGGCAAGCGGGGACTCAAGCTGGCGAAAGGGTCTTGGAATACCACTTGGATTTCTTTTCTGAGTGGCCGCACTTTTCTTTCGTTCAAACGGTGTAGGGGAACCTGCCCATAGTGGATCTCACCTTTGGATGAGATCAATTTGAGGATGGCCAAAGCCAGAGTTGTTTTACCCGAGCCGCTTTCGCCCACTATGCCCAGTGTTGAACCGGCAGAGACTTCTATGTTGATGGGTTTTACCGCGTGTAAAAAGCGCGTTGGTTTACCGAACAGTGGTTTATTGAGCGGGAAGCTGACACTTAATTCTTTGGTGCGCAGCAGTATTTTCTTGCCACCCACCACTGCAGGTGCTTCGTGGTGGGGCTCACTGTCGAGCAGCATACGGGTGTAATCTTCCTGAGGATGATTGAAGAGATCCTCGCAGGGCTGCTCTTCAATCAATTTGCCTTGGTGCATTACAGCAATCCGATTGGCCATATGACGCACGACGCCCAGGTCATGGGTGATTAATAAAATGGCCATACCCATTTCATGCTGTAGATCTTTTAACAGCGTGAGAATTTCCCGCTGTACGGTGACATCCAGTGCAGTGGTCGGTTCATCGGCGATCAGTAGCCTTGGCTCATGGGCTAGCGCCATGGCGATCATTACACGTTGACGTTGCCCGCCAGACAGTTCGTGTGGATAGGAGCTGATACGCCTTTCCGGCTGATCAATCTGTACTTTGTGCAGCATGGCAATGGTTTTCTCTTTCAGCTCATGCTTACGCAATGTGGGTGCATGCAGTTTTAAGGCCTCACCGAGTTGTTTGCCGATGGTATGCAATGGATTCAGGGCTGTCATTGGCTCTTGAAAAATCATGCCGATTTTAAAGCCTCGAATACGCTGCATTTGTTCAGATGGGTACTGAACCAGATCTTCGCCTTCAAAAATGATGGTGCCTTGAGGATGAAAGGCCATCGGGTAGGGCAGTAGCTTCATTATGGAGTGGGCAGTAACGGATTTCCCAGAACCTGATTCACCGACAATCGCCAAGGTCTCGCCCGGATAAATATTAAATGACACATCTTCAACGACGGTATCGACGGCGGGGCGATTACTGGTCGGGCCACGACGAAAGGCAACGGAGAGGTTTTTAACATCGAGCAGAGGAATATGCTCAGCCACTTTTTTTTCAAAAGCTTCTTCAGAAGTCTTTTCAATCGATGTGTTTTTTAGCATTGAGAAAATCATGCTTCGGTCACCAATCTTGGGTCAAACGCATCCCGTACCCCTTCGCCAATGAATACTAATAGCGTCAGCATGATGGCCAGCACACTAAAGGCAGAAAGAGCGAGCCAGGGTGCGTGCAGGTTACTTTTTCCCTGCTGTACTAATTCACCCAGCGATGGTGATCCGGGCGGCATACCAAAGCCTAAAAAGTCCAGAGAGGTCAGGGTGGTGATGGCGCCGGTGAGCAAGAAGGGTACCAGGGTGATGGTGGCGACCATGGCGTTGGGCAGAATATGTCTGCGCATAATAGTGCCGTGTTCTACGCCTAATGCCCGCGCTGCTCGAACGTATTCTAGGTTTCTACCACGCAGGAATTCAGCACGCACCACATCGACCAGTGAGGTCCAATTGAACAGCAGCATTATACCCAGCAGCCACCAGAAATTCGGCGTTACGATATTGGCCATGATGATTAATAAAAACAGTACGGGTAGACCTCCCCATACTTCTAAAAAGCGCTGGCCTATTAAATCGACGTAACCACCGTAATAGCCCTGTAGGCTGCCGACAAAAACTCCGACAACACAACTGCCTATGGTGAGCGTGAGTGCGAATAGTATAGATATACGGAAGCCGTAAATGACACGGGAAAATACATCGCGTGCCTGGTCATCGGTGCCCAGCCAATTTTTCGCTGTTGGCGGTGATGGTGCCGGCGTGGTGAGATCACTCACGTGGGTGTTATAGCTGTAGGGAACAAATGGCCAGAGTATCCAGCCGTTTTCTTCAATGAGGTTGGTGACATAAGGGTCGGCGTAATCGGCTTCCGTGTCAAAGTCACCGTTAAAAGTGGTTTCTGGATAGCTACTAACCACAGGCATATAGAGTTTGCCTTCAAAGCCGACCATTAAGGGTTTGTCGTTGGCAATGAACTCGGCAAACAGACTGAAAATAAATAATGCCAAAAATAGCAATAGGCTGTACTTAGCGCGTTTGTTTTGTCTGAAGGTTTCAAGGCGACGTTGGTTAATCGGGCTTAATGATGGTGTCGGGGTTAAATACCGCTCACGTATAGCACGCATATATACGAGTAGGCTGGGGAAAGCTTTTGAAAGCCTCTGTTTCATGAGCGTACCTCTTGGCTTTCGAAGCTGATTCGTGGATCAACGGCGATGTAAACCAAATCGGAGATAAGCTTCACGATTAAACCAAGCAGTGTAAAGATAAAAAGCGTGCCAAATATGACGGGGTAATCCCGAGTCTGTACAGATTCAAAACTGAGCAAGCCCAATCCATCCAGTGAGAAAATAACCTCAATCAGCATTGCGCCGGTAAAGAATACGCTGATGAATGCGGCGGGGAAGCTGGCGATGATGATTAGCATCGCGTTGCGGAATACGTGGCCGTAGAGAACGCGGCGCTCCCGTAAGCCTTTAGCGCGTGCGGTCTGAACATATTGCTTGGTGATTTCATCCAAAAATGAGTTTTTGGTCAGCATGGTCAGGGTGGCAAAACCACCAATGGTATAGGCCAGGATGGGTAAGGTGATGTGCCAAAAATAATCAATTATTTTATCTACGCCTGAAAGCTCATTGTAATTGGGGGAGGTGAGCCCGCGTAATGGGAACCAATCGAAAAAGCTGCCACCAGCGAAGAACACAATGAGGATAATAGCGAAGAGGAAACCGGGTATGGCGTAGCCAATGATAATAACGGCGCTGCTCCAGATATCGAAATTAGAGCCGTGGCTCTTGGCTTTTTTAATCCCCAAGGGGATGGATATTAGATAAATAATTAACGTACTCCACAGCCCAAGAGTGATGGAGACGGGTAACTTTTCTTTGATTAGATCAATAACACTGGTATTGCGGAAGAAACTATCACCAAAATCGAAGGTTGCGTAATTGATGAGCATATCCATAAAACGCTCACCGGCAGGTTTGTCGAAGCCGTACATTTTTTCGATTTCTTCGATAACACTGGGGTCAAGGCCCTGCGCGCCACGATAGGTTGAGCGGTTAGCCGCTGATCGAGTTTCGCTGCCTAGGCCGCTCAGACGATTGCCGGTCGCGTTATTATCGCGACCTTCAAGTTTGAATATCATTTGTTCCACAGGGCCACCCGGCGCTGCTTGCACAATGACAAAATTGATGACGAGAACCCCCAGCAGGGTCGGTATCATCAATAGTAAACGGCGGAGTATGTAGCTGCCCATGCTTTCCCTAATATTGAACTATTGAGGCCATTACACGAAAGCCATTTCACTTTCATACTGCGTTAAAACGTACTCAATCGGTCACTTATGGGTATAAGCTTCTTCATTCCGTGCGTTTTAGCCTTGTCTGAAAGAGAAATCATCTTCCATGCAAAGGCCTCATATTATTTTTATTTAAAAACCCCAGCGGGCTTACTCTATTATTTCTTAATTCTCTGTTGAATCGCTTTCGAGCACCCCATCAGTTTCGGTACTTTTAATTACCGAGTCTTTAATCCACCAACTCATTAAGCCAGTATCATAAACACCATCGTACTTTGGGCTGGTCTCTGGGCGATTAAATTTGTCCCAGTAGGCAATACGGTGATGATTAATATGCCAGTGCGGTATGACGTAGTGGCCATTGAGAAGTGCACGATCGAGGGCTTTTGCAGCCGTTACTAATTGTTTTCTGGTTCTGGCTTTAATGATTGTTTCAACCAGTTTATCGATGGCTGGGTCTTCTATACCAACCAGGTTTCGACTGCCGGGCGTATTTGCTGCGCTGGAATGCCACATTTCCCGCTGTTCATTGCCGGGACTTAGTGACTGGCCAAATACATGGACCATCATGTCGAAATCAAAGCTGCGCATACGATTGATGTATTGGGAGGTGTCGACGAGGCGTATGTTGGCAGTGATGCCCAGTTTCTTTAAGCCCTGGATAAATGGGTTGGTGACACGTTCAAATCCGAGATCGTAGAGGAGGATTTCAAATTCCACAGGCAGTCCAGATTCTGGATCGATCAGTTGGTTGTCGACAACCTTGAAACCTTCTTCGTCGAGAATCTTTTTCGCCTGGCGAAGGTTTTTTCTATTTCTGTCTTTGCCGTCACTTTTGGGGGGCGCGTAGACATCAGTAAATACTTCGGGAGGTAAATAATTTTTTAGCGGTTTTAAAATTCTCAACTCGGTTTTGGATGGCAGTCCTGAGGAGGCGAGCTCGGAATTAGAAAAGTAGCTGCTGGTGCGCTTGTAAGCACCGTAGAATAAATTTTGATTGGTCCACTCAAAATCGAAGGCGAGGATGATGGCCTGTCGCAGTTTTGGATTTTTAAACACATTTTTGCGTGTATTAAATATATACGCTTGCATCCCCGTCGGATTTTCATGTTCAACTTCCAGGGTTTTTAGCTCGCCATTATCGATGGCATTGCCGGTATAGGCGGTTGCCCATAGCTTGGATACGCGCTCTCGCCGAACATCGTACTCCCCAGCTTTAAGTGCTTCGAGCGCGACACTGCCGTCACGATAGTAGTCATGTGTGATCGTGTTGAAGTTGTAGAGACCCTTGCGTGTGGGGTGGTTGATTGCCCAGTAATCCTCTACTCGTTCATAGCTGATGGTCCTGCCGGGTTCCATATTGCCAATACGGTAGGGGCCACTGCCCAGAGGTTTTTCTAAATCGCTTTTTTCAAAGTCACGGTTGGCCCAGTAATGTTGTGGCAAGATGGGTAACTGACCTACGGTTAATGCAAGTTCTCTGCTGGCCGTTGGTTTGAATTTAAAAATGACGCGTTGATCGCTGAGCGCCTGAACCTTTTCCACGTCGGCGTAGTAGAAGCGATAGCTGGGGTCACCTTTTTCCATCAGGGTATAGAAACTAAAAACAATATCGTCGGCACGAATATGTGTCTGGTCGTGGAAGCGTGCGCGATCGTCTAATTGAAATATAATCCAGGATAGATCGGCGGGATATTCCATCCATTTAGCGACCAGTCCATATTGAGTAAAGGCTTCATCGGCGGAGGCTACGGTGAGTGTGTCGTAAATAAGTCCGAGGTGATCGGCTTTATTGCCTTTGGCGGTAAACCCATTGAGGCTGTCGTATGTGCCAAGGCTATGCAGTTTAAGTTCGCCGCCTTTTTTAGCTTCTGGTGATGTGTACTCGAATTGTTCAAAGCCTTTTTGGTATTTCGGTTCACCGTGCATGGCTAGCGCATGGCCTGATAGCACTTCCGCTGAGGTGTTTGTGGCTAATATTGTCAGGTATAACAATACCAATAGACGCATTAAGAATGCGGCAATTCTATGCTGTTGAGACAAAGGCTGAGTAGCGTTTGTTGAGTCCATTATGTACCTGATTAGAAATTATTGTTGTTGATACAGGGATAGACCCTAGGTTAACGATTTTTATCCTGATTGCCGAGCTTATTTAAGGCTATTTTAGCGCTTGCCGCGGGTATTCTTTGATTTTGGCTGGAGCTTGTACACGGAGGCTGCAAATTGAGGAAGAGTTAGTCAGAGGAATTGTTTGTACGGTCACATTTATACGGAGGCTAAGGGATTTTTTATATAACCCAAAGGGCTTCGATTATCGAAGCCCTTTGGTGACATCAACAAAGAGGGTGAGTGGCTGGCCTGGATGGATGTAACCGTTCTTTTTGATGGGGTTCCAACTGACAATATCACTGACAGATAGATTAAAACGGTGTGCAATTCTGGCGAGAGAGTCACCGTTTCGTACTTTGTACGCGACCTTGCGCATTACCGGGTCTCGTTTAGCCTGTGGGTTTTTCGCAATCTGGGCTGATTCCGCCCACACAACGAGCGATTGGCCACTGCGGATAGGGTCTTTGGGTACAATCGCATTCCACTTGGCGAGCTTGCTGACTTTTACATCAAAGGCACGGGCAATACTCCATAGCGAGTCACCGCTTTTCACCTTGTACAAAGTTTTAATGGTGCCTGATGTGCCCTTAGATTTGGTCTGCTTACGCTTAACACGCTGAGTTTCACTGTATGCGTAGTGTTGTGCAGATTTGCTGGCAATAGGGATCATTAGGGTTTGGCCCTGACGAATACGGTCATGGCGCATGTTGTTAATGTCTTTGATAGCACTAACGTTAGTGTTGAATTTCGAGGCAATGACTGAAAGGCTGTCGCCCTGCTTTATCTTGTAAATTTCCCAGCCTGTGCGTGAATCATCAGGTAGAGCTGCCAAGGCATTGCGAAAGTCATCGGCTTTGTCTGCTGGAATTGCTAAACGATGCGGCCCCTTGGGGTCGGTAGCCCAGCGATTGAAACCCGCATTTAATTTATACAGTTCTTCCATGCTGATCTGTGCGAGATTACTTGCCTGGGCGAGGTCTATTTGTGAGCTAGTATCGACAATATCAAAGTAGGGCTCATTGGGTATACGCGCTAATTCAATGTCGTACTTTTCCGGATGTCTGGTGATTTCAACAATAGCCAATAACCTTGGTACGTAGCTTTTGGTTTCTTTGGGAAGATCAAGGGACCAGTAATCGGTTGGCTTGCCTGCCGCTTTATTACGTTTGATTGCACGGCTGACAGTACCGCCTCCAGCGTTATAGGCAGCCAGAGTGAGTAGCCAGTCGCCATCGAATCGTTTGTTCAGACTTGATAGATAGTTAAGCGCTGCATCTGTTGCAGCCACCACATCACGGCGGCCGTCGTACCACCAGTTTTGTTTTAAGCCGTAGTATTTACCCGTTGCAGGGACAAATTGCCAAATTCCGGAGGCACGCCCGTGGGAATAGGCGAAAGGATCAAAGGCGCTTTCTACAACGGGGAGCAGGGCTAGCTCAGTCGGAATGTTACGTTTTTCTGCTTCGTTAACGATGTAATGCAGGAAGGGCTCACTGCGCTTTGCTACTTTGGCAATGTAGGCGGGATGTTTGGTGTAGGTTTTCAGCTCATGTTGAGTGCGGGCATTGAGCGGTTGCTGGAATTCAAAGCCGTCACGTACTCGATCCCATAAGTTGTCATAGTCAGCAACGGAGAATGATTCTGGCGCTTGGCTCTTAATATTACTGGGGAGCTCAGTATCCGCAGCGCTCTCATCAAATACGGGCTGACCGATGGTGTTAGGTTGGGTGGCGCTGGATTGAATCGTCGTGGTTTGGCAGGCTGCGATAAGCACTAGGCCACTAGCGGCGCAAAGCAGTCGTCGGACTCTCTTGAATTGGGTGATGAATATAGGCATGAATTAAGATTTATCCGCTTAAAAATGCGCATTCTAGGGATAAACTAAAAGGTGGTCAAATTTGTGTTAAAAAAACGTGAAACAGTTACTAAGTCGCTACTTAAAAAGTCATATAGAACCT
>JAUVQU010000033.1 GCA_030597965.1 Cellvibrionaceae bacterium | reverse complement strand
TATTGCCGTGTCTGTTTTTACTTGCAACTGAGCACCACCCGCAGCCGCATCTAATAACGGTGCTACGCTTTTTTGTGGACTCAGCTCAGGCTTTTTTTCAGGGGTTCCCCCCGGCTCTGCAGCACCTGTGGTTTGGGGCGATACCTGACTTGGTAACTCATTAACAGGCACCTGATGTACACCCTGTGGCTTGAAGGCCAACATACGCAACAGCACCATTTCAAATCCGGCCCTGGGCTCAGGTGACATGGGTAAATCTCTGCGACCCAGCAGTGCTGTTTGATAAAAAAGTTGAACGTCTTCACTGGGTATGGATTGCGCTAAGGCAATGATCTGATCCCTATCACCGCGGCTATTATCAATAGCCTCAGGTAAGGTTTGCGCAATCGCTATGCGATGTAATGCAGATAGGAGTTCGGCCAATGCTGCGACATAATCTGGCGCGAATTGCGCCAGGCGAGTAACCGCCCCAAGCAGTTTCGCCCCTTCACCACTCGCCAGAGCTTGCAACATATCGAAGACCAAACTTTGATCAATCGCACCCAGCATGGCGCTGACTTCAGATTCTGTAATTTTACCAGCACCAAACGCAATCGCCTGGTCGGTTAAACTCAGCGCATCACGCATACTGCCGTCAGCCGCCCGCCCTAACATCCACAGGGCAGATTCTTCACAGGGAACCATCTCTTTTTCCAGCACATGCTGGAGATGACCAACAATTGACTCCGGCTCCATATTCTTTAAATGAAACTGTAGGCAACGGGATAAAATGGTAACGGGCAACTTTTGTGGATCGGTCGTTGCCAGTAGGAATTTCACATGGGGTGGCGGCTCTTCCAGTGTTTTAAGCAGCGCATTAAAACTGTGAGACGAGAGCATGTGCACTTCATCGATCAGATAGACCTTATAACGGCCTCTCGTGGGGGCGTACTGAACGTTCTCCAGCAGCTCACGGGTATCTTCTACCTTGGTGCGTGAGGCCGCATCCACTTCGATTAAGTCAACAAAACGGCCTTCGTTGATTTCCTGGCAGGAAGAGCACTGACCGCAGGGTTCAGAGCTAACGCCAGTTTCGCAGTTTAAACAGCGGGCCAGAATGCGAGCAATGGTGGTTTTACCCACGCCTCGCGTACCTGTAAACAGGTAGGCATGATGTAAACGATCATGATCCAAGGCATTTACCAATGCCTGCAGAACATGCTGTTGCCCAACTAATTCTCGAAAACTTCGGGGGCGCCACTTACGAGCTAAAACTTGGTAACTCATGGGGAAGAATACCCTTTCCTATTATTATCGGCAGAGCCGAGAATTATATCCCAGACACTCTAACCAAACACTATAAATAGGCCACAACAGACGGAGAGAGACCGAGTTTCACTCAATCTTGGGAAACCGGGTCAGATTCATGGAGAAATGAAGCCGCAAAGACGGCTATGCCTCCCACCACCAAGCCAAATAGAGCATTGGCCAAGATATGCATGAGGTCATTCAAAAGGCTCGAGTCCAGGTGGATCAGGTGGGCTATAGCGTAAGCTTCACCTAAGTAGTGCTCGATGCCGTGGGTAAGAATACCGCCTCCAACCAAAAACATGGCAGCAGTACCCACGATAGCCAACAGCTTCATTAATGTAGGCGCCAGCCACAAAAGAAAACGACCTAAAAAACTGATAGCGTTTTTCAATTTCAGCAAATAGAGTCCCATATCATCCAGCTTTACGATGAGTGCTACCAGACCATAGACAAACACAGTAATCGCCAATGCCACCACCGATACGGCAATACACTGTTTCACAAATGGCGCGTCTTGTACGGAGCCGAGAGCAATCACAATAATCTCTATACTTAAAATAAAATCGGTGCGGATGGCGCCTTTAATTTTCTCTTTTTCATAAGCCACCAGATCACCGGTACGCTCATCCATCATCGCCTGTAGTTCATGGTGCTCTTTGGAACCTCGATGCTTCCATGAGCGCCAAACCTTCTCAGCCCCCTCAAAACACAAATAGATACCGCCCACCATCAACACAGGCGTGATCAGCCAGGGCATCAACACGCTTAACGTCAATACCACGGGGACGATAATAAATTTATTCTTAAAGGAGCCCTTTGCTACCGCCCAAACGACGGGCAGCTCGCGTGCGGCACGCACACCGGACACCTGCTCTGCATTCACAGCCAGATCGTCACCAAGAATGCCCGAGGTTTTCTTAACGGCTACTTTCGATAAAACCGAAATATCATCGAGCAAGGTGGCAATATCATCAAACAACGCCAGTAGTGATCCAGAAGCCATGATTTCTCCATGCAAAGCTGTGACTAAGGCTGTCAGTAAAGATCAAACACTATAAAGGAATTAACAAAAACGAAACAGAGGGAGATAAACAAGAAATTTACAATGGAGGCGACTCTAACCAGCCACATCCCGGCACACGATTTCACTGCTACCGTTGCTCCCTTCCAGGCCTGGCGGAGTTTACAGTTAATCGTTGCGAGAGGACCAGAAAGAGCCACCATTGCAAAAGCGAGCGCATTATTAATGGTTTGAGAGCCGATTGCAAGCGAGGCGCAGTATTCACTGCTGTGTTTTACCCTTTTGGCTTTAGCGCGACTTTAGCTTCATCCCAAAGCTGGTCCATCAACTCTAAACTGGCCTCGTCGGGTGTTAGGTTCTGCTCTCTCAACTTTGACTCAATATATTCAAACCGCTGCTCAAATTTTTGATTGGTGCTGCGCAACGCCGACTCTGGTTCAACCTTCTGATAGCGACAAAAATTGGCTAAAACAAACAAGACATCACCCAGCTCGTCCTGTATTGCTTTTTTATCACCCGACTGAAGAGCCTCTCTTACTTCGTCAATCTCTTCTTCCAGCTTATCGAGCACGCCCGAAACATCGGACCATTCAAAACCCACATTAGCCGCACGCTTTTGTAATTTTGCTGCCCGGGTTAAGGCTGGCAAACCCAAAGGAATGTCAGCCAATACACCCTGATGGCCTTTGCTATCCCGCTCTTCTTGCTTGATGGCCTCCCAGCGGCGTTTAATATCCGCCTCCTGATCATCACTTCTTTTTGAGCCGACTCGACTTTCCAGGGTGCCATCAGGGAACACATGCGGATGGCGGCGCACCAACTTGGCCACTAAATCAGAAGCCACATCAGAAAAATTAAAACGCCCCTCTTCTTCGCCCAATCGGCAGTAAAAAATCACCTGGAAGAGCAAATCACCCAACTCTTCTCGAAGGTGCTCAAAATTATCCTGCTCAATGGCATCGACAACTTCATAAGCCTCTTCAATGGTTGAGGGCGCAATAGTGCGATAGCTCTGCTCAACATCCCAGGGACAGCCGTCCACGGGATCACGCAAACGCTGCATCAAATACAGTAAATCATCCACTGAGTAACGAGGGGTGGACATAGTTTTGTTCCTTCAACGATAAAAAAATCAGGCTTGTTTTCGACGCGCCGACGCCACATTAGGCAATTGATTCAACCGACCCAAGACACGACTCAATTCCGAGAAATTATGAATTTCCACGGCGAACATCATATCCACTGTATTTTTGTGCTTATCCGATAGCGTCTGCATGGAACTGATGTTAATACGCTCGCTATCAAGCAGTACCGTAATATCACGTAACAGGCCGTGACGATCAAAAGCTTCAACGATAATATCGACTGAATACATATCTTGGGGGGCTTCGCCCCAATCAACCTTGATAATGCGCTCCGGCTCATCGGCTTGTAACTGTAATAAATTACTACAGTCTTGACGATGGATTGAGACGCCCCGGCCCTGGGTTATATAGCCAGTAATCTCATCGCCAGGGACAGGGTCACAACATCCAGCAATATGAGTCAGGAGATTACCGACACCATCAATGAACAACTCTGAGCCAGATCTCTGCTGCTGAGCCCTTCCAACCAAACTAATGTGCGGCTCTTCAAGCTCATCCAAAGACACTAATTTTTGTGCGACATTTATCACATGGCCCACACCAATGTCACTGGCACCAACAGCCGCATACAGGTCATCAAGGCCAACCAGATTCAGCTTGGTCGCCAAGCAATCGTAATCCAAACCCTCGAAGGCCAGGCGGCGAAATTCTTTATCCAAAATGGCGCGACCATCGGCAATATTCTGATCCCGTGCCTGTAGCTTAAACCAATGCTGCACCTTGGCTCTGGCCCGACCAGTTTTCAGATAACCCAAGCCAATCGACAACCAGTCACGGCTGGGGGATTCGCGTTTACCGGTTAAAACTTCAACTTGGTCCGCTGTCTGTAGCGCATGGTTGAGCGGCACGATACGGCCATTTACCTTGGCACCACGGCAGGCATGCCCTACCTCGGTATGCACACGATAAGCAAAATCCAAGGGGGTCGAATCAGGAGGCAAGTCAATAACATGACCATCTGGAGTGAAAACATAGATGCGATCCTGTTCAACACCCGATGTCAACTCGTCCGCCATGGCGCCGCCGCCAAGCTCTTCATGCCACTCCAGCACCTGACGCAACCAGGCTATTTTTTGCTCATAGCTATCTTCTTCCACATCGTCGTCAGTACCCTTATATAGCCAGTGGGCACAAACACCAAACTCTGCCTCATCGTGCATGGCTCGGGTGCGAATTTGAATCTCTATCACTTTACGGTCAGGCCCGATCACCGCCGTATGTAACGAGCGATAACCATTTTCTTTAGGCGAGGCAATATAGTCATCAAACTCGTTGGGGATATTGCGCCAGAGGGAGTGAACAATACCCAATGCTCTGTAGCAGTCCTGTACGGTGGGCACTAATATACGTACGGCGCGAATATCGTAAACCTGAGAAAAGCCGATGTCTTTACGGCGCATCTTCCGCCAAATACTGTAGATGTGCTTAGCGCGGCCATAAGTTTCGCATTCAATGCCTGCGGTAGCCAAACCCTCGCCCAACGTGGATAGCACCTCCTCAATATAGAATTGCCGATCCAGGCGTCGCTCATCAAGCAGCTGAGCGATATGCATATAATCGTCTGGATGCAGATAACGGAACGCGAGGTCTTCCAGCTCCCATTTGATATGACCAATACCTAGGCGGTGTGCCAAGGGCGCATAAATATCAGCAACTTCCCGCGCAATGCGCAAGCGCTTCTCTTCGCCAACATTTTTTACCGCACGAATAGCGCAGGTTCGCTCCGATAGTTTTATCAGTGCAATGCGCACATCATCCACCATCGCCACCAGCATTTTTCGAACCTTTTCTGACTGCTCTTGCTGCTCCTGCCCCAATACATTTTCTTCGGAGTTATTCACCTGGGTGCTAATAGCCGCCATGCGGATAACACCTTTGATCAACTGTATAACAACGCGCCCAAATTCGGGCTCCAACTGTTTAAGGGTACGCTTATCTTCACGTACAGTGCGGTACAGGATAGCCGCGATGAGTGTTTCGCCATCCAACTGTAAATCAGCCAATATTTCAGCCATTTCCAAGCCGGATCTAAAACTACTGGTGCTTTCCGACCAAATATTCTTAGCCGCGATAGCTTGTTGTTCAGCCTCTAAACTGACTTCACAGGCACGCGTAAGCGTCTCCCGAAAAGACTCACTTAGCTCATGCTGTTTAATTAGGTGGCTAACCCACTCGGCAATATCGACTTGTCCGCCGATGGTTTCTGGGTGCGCCTTCCTGACTTGAACCATATTTAATCCATTACTGCGGGATACGTACATGCCCCGCTCTGTCATAGTCCCCTATGAGCGAATAAACAACGCCATAGACTCCACATGCGCGGTATGGGGAAACATATCCAGCACACAGAACTTTTCCATTTTAAAACCTTGATCATGTAATATCGCACTGTCGCGAACCAGACTCATCGGGTTACAGGATACGTAGACAAGGTGTGTAATCCCTCCTCCATTCAATTGCTCACACACTTCTCGAGCACCTGAACGCGGCGGATCCAATAACATTTTATTCGTTTTAAGCCTTTTAAGGCGTTGCCCCACTGATTGATCGAATAGATCAAAGGCCTGAAACTCAAGATTCTTCATATTATTAAATCGAGCATTAACCTTAGCCTGCTCCACCATTCCTGCCACACCTTCAACTCCGACAACGGCGGCTGATTTTCGTGCCATAGGTAAAGTAAAGTTACCAACGCCACAGAATAGATCAGCCACTCGATCATCCGCCTGAAGGTCCATCCAAGACACCGCCCTCGCCACCATTTCATGGTTCACATGGGTATTTACCTGTGTGAAATGTGTAGGTTTAAAAAGTAAATTAAGGTCGTATTGAGGCAGACGATATTGTAATTGTGGATCACAGCTTCTTCCCGCAGAACCTTGCAGGCTGCCTTTCTTTTCGGCCTGCCACCACACTTTAGCTCCCTCAATCGTCAAGACACCCTCTAGAGCTTGCCTGTGTTCAATCGCTACGGCTTTGGGATGTCGAACAATCAATGCCACCTCACTATCGGTTGCCATCAATTCAATATGCGTCACAGCCATTCTGGATGTATTGACGGCCAGATCATGCAGCCATTTTTGTACAGGCTTTAACAGCCGCTGTAATCGAGCATCTAATATTCCGCACTCGCTAATAGTGACCGGCTCATTAGAACCACCCTGACGGAAGCCTAATTGGCCTGATTTACTGACTACCAGGCGAGCTCGAGAGCGGTAGCCGAGCGCTGAAGACTCAACAGCTGACTCAACAACTTTAGGCGCCAATTTTGCGTGACGCTTTAATTGCTCCAGTACACCTTCTTGTTTATTGAATAACTGAGCCGCAGGCTCAAGATGCTGAAGCTGGCAGCCGCCACATTCATTGAAGTGCTTACATGAAGGCAGCACTCTTTCTGCAGAGGCCTGCTCCACATCTCGAACAATACACTCATCAAAACGTTTGCGCTGCCGGTAGTGCATCACGGAAACCTGCTCACCAGGCAGTGCTCCCGTTACAAATACTGTCTTGCCATTGTTGCGAGCAATACCCCGACCATCCTGCGCCAAGCTGGTTATATTCAACACTTTGGGGTGAGACCCAGCAGCATTAACCGCACCAGTACCCGCCCGAGATGAATGGGCCTTATCAGCAACTTCCTGGTTCTTTTTTTTGTGCTGTTTTTGAGCCTGCTGCTCGCGTCTCTTTTTGTCGCCGCCCTTGCTGAATAATCGAGCCACAATTATGCGGAGCCCTGAAACAAGCCAGAAGATAAATATCGATCACCTCTATCGCAGACAATCACCACAATAACAGCATTCTCTAACTCCTTGCTTAAACGCAGAGCCCCAGCCACTGCACCACCGCTGGACACACCGCAGAAGATACCCTCTTCTCGCGCCATAGCCCGTGCGGCATCTTCAGCCTCTTGCTGCCCCATATTAATCACACGATCAACACGGGTTTCATCAAAAATACTGGGTAAATATTCCTTCGACCAGCGACGAATACCAGGAATACTGGCACCATCTTCCGGCTGTAAACCGACAATGGTCACACCGGGATTCTGTTCTTTTAAGTAGGCCGAAGTACCCATGATCGTACCCGTCGTGCCCATAGAACTGACAAAGTGCGTAATTTTTCCGTTGGTTTGCTGCCAAACTTCTGGACCTGTAGTCTCATAGTGAGCGAGAGGATTATCCGCATTACCAAACTGATCCAACACCACGCCTTTACCTTCGGTCTGCATAGCGAGCGCCAAATCACGAGCGCCTTCCATACCTTCCTCTTTGGTCACCTGAATAAGTTCAGCCCCATAGGCGGTCATAGCATCTTTGCGCTCTTGGGTCGCACTATCCGGCATGATCAAAATCATGCGATAGCCTTTGATGGCTGCCGCCATGGCCAAAGCAATACCCGTATTTCCACTGGTTGCTTCAATCAGAGTATCACCGGGACTTAAATCACCACGCGCTTCAGCTCGATTGATCATAGATAGCGCCGGACGATCCTTAACCGACCCGGCAGGATTGTTGCCTTCCAGTTTAACTAAAATCGTATTGGTGGTGTTTCCTGGCAGGCGCTGTAACCGCACCAAAGGAGTATTACCGATACAGGATTCTATGGTCGGATATTCGAGAGTTAAATCAGTCATGGTGAACTCTTGATAACGCTAAAGATGGCGCTTGTCTATACAGCTTGCGCACCATTTTATCGTTGATTCTGATATGGTTAAACACATCAATCAGATTATATTGGAACTAGCTTACATCCTATACTTATAGACATCATGTCGAAATGGAGTTCAACATGCTATCGCCTGAAGTAAAGATTTTAATTATCGGAAGTGACACCATTCCTTCAACACACCCAGAAATTATTCTAGGCAAGTTTGGCCTTACACCCATGCTGGCCAAGGATTCAATTTCCGCCATCCGCTACTGTGACGATAACACTTTCGATTTAATCCTATTAACGGCAACTGGTCGCTCAGAAAACACGCTGGATATCGCGACTCAAGTTTGCCAGCCTCATCTAAAAACAAACCAACCGCTCAAGACGCCTCTGATTATGTTTGATGCTGGCAAGGCGCCCCAAAAAAAAGAGACACTTTTACTTGCCGGTATTGATGAGCATATTACTGAACCTATTTCAGAATCCGCACTTATTAAGCTTCTAGCCAATTGGATGGGGTACGGACTTTCAGATCACAACACCACATTCAAAGCCCTCCTGGCACGCCCCGTAGAAATAGAAGAGTGTTTAAATAGAAGCCAACAAAGCACTGAGCTGGCAAAAGACGTTTTAAAAGTATTAATTGGGGGTTTAGAAGAGCAAAAGAAAGAGATTAAAATGCTCCACCAAAATAATGATCGGAAGGGACTGCAAATATTAGCCCATAAGATTCGCGGGAGCTGTTGCTGTTCTGGTGTGCCCCTATTGAACAATCAGACACTGAGACTAGAAAAATTACTACAGCAAAACAACAGAGTAAATATTGATTTAATTGTTAGCAACTTGATAAGAGCGATAACGCAACTGCAAAGCTGGAGCGGGCAACATGATATCGACGCACTGTTTGAATAAAATATTAATTTTCCAGCACAACAAATGCTAAAGCGTGGCATTGCTCATCAGAAATACTGAGGTGACAGCATGTGCCACCTAACTGTTCCAGTTTTTCTAGTGCTCCACCGGTAAATGTTAACCTAGGCGCACCATCCTGGTTGTTACTCGTGTGCATATGCTGCCAGTATACTCCCCGCCCGATACCGGTGCCCAAAGCTTTGGCCGCCGCTTCTTTAACGGCAAAGCGCTTGGCAAGATAACTGATAGATTGAGATGAAGACTGGTAGATCTTAAATTCTAGTTCGTCCAATATTCGCCTAGCAAAAGCATCACCCAAACGCGCAACTGTAGACTCAATACGAGCTACCTCGACAATATCTGTACCCACACCTACGATCATCTAAACTTCCCTTCCAAATCATCAAGAGCTTGATGTCATACCCACAAATAATTTTCTGCTCTGCAGTGGTTTATTACCCAACAGTGGCTTTAATGCCAAGCGCATCAATCGCTTTGCCTGACTTAAAATAACCTCATTATCATACCGATGAGCAGCAATATCTAATATCAGCTCACCAGAGAAAACGTCATTTTCTATTCTCGCTTGAAGCGGCAACAAGTCAAAACCTTGTTCCGGATGAAACCTATACAGTTGCCCTGGTTTAATGCCCGCCTGTAACCCAGTATCGGTCGTGAAATTAATTTCATAACCAAGCTGCTGCAGTAATTGCTCTTCAAATAACCGCAGGATAATTTCCAATGACTGCTGATTAGCGAGCGCCATTAGCGAGGTTTTATAAAGTTCAAATATTTCAGGATTAGCTTCGTGTTCAGGCAGTAATCTCACCAGCAATTCATTCAAATAAAAACCACTGTAAAGATAATTTCCCTCTAGTTTATTGGGCGCGCCAGAGGCTTCAACAGAAGTGAGTGTTTTAAGTGATGACTTACCCTGCCAAGACACCGTAATGGGGGTGAAGGGCTGAAGATAGTTTTTCTGCTTTGATTTTGCAGAACGGGCGCCTTTCGCTAATAATGACATTCGCCCATATTCAAGGCTAAAACAGTCGGCAATGAGGCTAGTGTCACGGAAGGGGCGAGAATGTAAAATGAAGGCTGGCTGTAATTCCACTCTCATAACAACACTCTCAAACTCGGGCTCTCAAAACAGCTCTCACAAGCCATTAAATATCATCGTAACCAAGACTGCGTAAAGCCCGCTCATCATCAGACCAACCGGATTTGACCTTCACCCATAACCGCAGCATTACTTTAGTATCGAACAATTTCTCCATATCAATGCGGGCCTGCTGACCAATCTGTTTGATTTTATCGCCCTTGTCACCAATCAAAATACGCTTTTGTCCATCCCGCTCAACTAAAATTAAGGCCCCAATATGAATTATGCGACCCTCATGATTGAACTCTTCGATTTCCACCGTCATTTGATATGGCAGTTCGTCACCCAACTGCCGAGTAATCTTTTCACGCACAATTTCTGCCGCTAAAAAGCGAGAAGTACGATCGGTAATTTGATCTTCGGGATAAAAGTGATCCGTTTCCGGCAATCTTTCAGCAACCAAAGCTTGTAGCTTATCCAGATTATGACCACGTAGCGCAGAAATAGGAATAATCTCCGCCACATTCAAACGCTCTGCTAATTTTTGCAAATGAGGCAATAGTGTTTCTTTATCTTCCAGCTGATCTATTTTATTAACCGCGAGGATAATTGGGCATTCCAAATACTGTAATCGTTGAGCAACCATGTCGTCATCTGGCATCCACGCTAACTTATCAACAATAAACACCACCACATCTACATCTTTAACGGCGTTACTGGCGGCTTTGTTCATGTAGCGGTTGATCGCCTTATCATGACGCTGGTGCATCCCCGGAGTATCAACATAGATTGCCTGCACGCCGTCTTCCGTTTTAATACCCAAAACATTATGTCGTGTGGTTTGTGGCTTACGAGAGGTAATACTGATTTTTTGCTCAAGGATGTGATTGAGCAACGTCGATTTACCCACATTGGGTCGTCCAACAATGGCTACATATCCACAACGCTTAACAGATTTTGAGGTGTTCATAATTTTTTACACAATTGGGTCAATGCTTGATCAGCGGCTTTCTTTTCTGCCACGCGACGACTACTGCCTTTCGCGCTCGTCGGTTTTGACAACAACACACAATGACATTCCACTGTGAAAATTTGTGCGTGTGCCTCACCAGCGATGTCCACTACTTCATACTCTGGCAATGGTTTCTTACGCGACTGCAGTAGCTCCTGAAGCTCAGTTTTAGGGTCTTTTTTTTCGTCGAGCCTAATTGCCTCCAAACGACTATGATACCAAGCTAATACCCTACCTTTTGAAGCCTCAGCCCCAGAATCTAAATGTATGGCTCCAATTAGAGCCTCTACCGTGTCAGCCAAAATTGAGTCACGGCGAAAACCACCGCTTTTCATCTCGCCCTCACCTAAAGTCAGGTTCTCGCCCATATCAAACTCACGGGCAATTTCAGCCAGAGTTTCACCTTTAACCAACTGCGCTCTAAGTCGGCTGAGCTGCCCCTCTTTGGCTTCTGGAAAACGACGAAAAAGATCTTCACCAATCACAAAATTGAGTATTGAGTCGCCAAGAAACTCCAAACGCTCATTATTAATACTACCGTAACTGCGATGCGTTAATGCCAACTGGCATAATTTCTTATCAGAAAACTCATAACCCAAGCGTCGCAGCAAACGTTCTCTGGATATTTTATTAACGCTCATTTAATGGCTTACAGCAGACTGTTGGCTCATTGGAATACCAATGGTTTTTGAACGTCATGACAACATCGACATTATAAAAAAGGTTCTCTCTGATTTCATAATCCATCGAGACCAAAGTTTTTCCCTTCAGTCTCTCAACCTTTAAGCTGCCAATAACGGCCTCATTCCTCACATTATTAATAACAAAGAATTTATTAACCTGTCCTTTAATACTCCGCGAAGATAGATCGGCAAACTCACTACCCACTTTCGCCTCAATATTTAACAACGCTTCTTTGACGTAGCGATCCTCCATATAAGCAGGTGCCATGCGAGAAATACAGGTAAACAAAAAACCACCGACAGCCAGTACTACCAGCAATCCACTGGCAGAAAAACCACGTTGATTCTTCATTGTTTTTTCTACTTGCCTCATGACATCCCCTTTTGGTTTTACGTCATCAATAAAAATAATTTACTGCACTTTTCCCACGCTATTAAAACTTGGCAAACTCAAGAATGATTCCCAGTGCATCCACACGGCAAAAGCCTTACCCACTATATTTTCTTCTGGTACTGGACCCCAGTCCCGGCTGTCGGAACTATTGTCTCTATTATCACCCATCATAAAGTAATGCCCTTCAGGCACAACCCAATAGCCTTTACGACTTAAGCGGCTCGGCACAATGTGCTTACGCATCGTGTGCTCAACGCCATTTAACGTTTCTTTAGTTAATTGCACTTGAGGATTAGCCGGCGGCAATGAAGCAATCAATTCTTGCGGCTGTTTCTTACCATTAATATAAAGAACATTATTCACATAGCGAATTTCATCGCCCGGCAAACCCACTACCCGCTTAATGAAATAGATCGGTTTGTGGGGAGGAAAAAACACCATCACATCGCCGCGCTCCGGTAAATTCACATCAACAACTTTGTTGCGAGTCACTGGCAGGCGAATACCGTAGGTGAATTTATTCACCAGAATAAAATCACCTATTTTTAGCGTAGGAATCATGGAGCCAGATGGTATTTGGAAAGGTTCAACAATAAAAGAACGCAGCACTAAAACAACAAATAAAACAGGAAAGAATGATTTTGAGTACTCGACCGCGACGGGCTCTTTTGTCGCTGTGGTTTGAGCCTGCTGATAAATGCGATCACGCTCTTGATCATCAATATCCAAATCGCTGAATTGCTGATCCACCTTTTCAGACGCTAGACGACGACCTTTTGCTAAAAACAGAGCATCAAATAACCAAACAATTCCCGTGACAAAAACAAGAACAACAAGAACTAACGGGAAATTAATATCCATAAATATACCTATTTTTCATCCATCTTCAAAACAGCCAGAAATGCTGCCTGTGGGATCTCTACGTTGCCCACCTGCTTCATACGTTTCTTACCTGCTTTCTGCTTCTGCAACAGTTTCTTCTTTCGGCTTATATCGCCACCGTAACATTTAGCGGTTACGTTCTTACGCAGTGCCTTGACGGTCGTTCTAGCAATAACTTGACCACCAATGGCAGCCTGAATTGCCACATCAAACATTTGACGAGGAATTAACTCTTTCATCTTTTCTGTCAATGCCCGCCCCTTAAAAGGCGCATTATCACGGTGTACAATCAACGCTAGAGCATCAACTCGATCACCGTTGATCAGTACATCCAGGCGTACTAATTTAGCCTCCTGGAAGCGGACAAAACTGTAATCCAAAGAAGCAAATCCACGACTTACCGACTTTAATCGATCAAAGAAGTCCATAACCACTTCATTCATCGGCAATTCATAGGTCACTGCAACCTGACTGCCTAAGTACTGCATACTTTTCTGCACGCCACGTTTCTGAATACATAAAGTAATCACAGAGCCCAAATGATCCTGAGGCACCAATATATTGGCCTCAACAATCGGCTCACGCATTTCTTGAATAGATCCCGGGTCCGGCAATTTAGAAGGATTATCAACACTGACAACTGCGCCATCATTCATCATCACTTCATAAATAACAGTCGGTGCGGTGGTAATTAGGTCCAAATCATATTCACGCTCCAGTCGCTCCTGGATAATTTCCATGTGCAACATGCCCAGGAAACCACAGCGAAACCCAAACCCCAGTGCATCAGAGCTTTCTGGCTCGTAGAACAAAGAGGCATCATTTAGAGTTAACTTCGATAATGCGTCACGGAAAGCCTCGTAATCTTCTGAGTTCACAGGAAACAGACCAGCATAAACCTGGGGCTTGACCTTTTGGAAACCGGGCACCGCATCCACATCAGGAGTGCTTGCATGCGTAATGGTATCGCCCACGGGGGCACCGTGGATATCTTTAATGCCAGCCACTACAAAGCCTACTTCACCCGCACGTAACATGCCGGTCACTTTACGCTTGGGAGTGAATACACCGACACTATCGACGACCTGAGAACGCCCCAAACTCTTAGTAATGACCTTATCTTTAACTTTGAGAGTGCCCTGCTTAACTCGAACCAGGGACACAACCCCCATATAATTATCAAACCAGGAATCGATAATCAGCGCCTGTAGCGGTGCATCCACATCGCCTTCCGGTGGCGGCACTAAACGAACCAAGTCCTCTAGTACATCTTCAATGCCTTGGCCTGATTTGGCACTGCACTGAACCGCGTCTGATGCCTCAACACCAATCACATCTTCAATCTCTTGAGCGACACGGTCTGGTTCGGCCTGCGGCAAATCAATTTTATTCAAAACGGGTATGACTTCTAAGCCCTGCTCAATCGCGGTATAGCAGTTAGCCACTGATTGCGCCTCAACCCCCTGAGCCGCATCCACAACCAACAATGCACCTTCACAGGCCGACAAAGAGCGGGACACCTCATAGGAGAAGTCTACGTGTCCTGGAGTATCGATAAAGTTAAGCTGATACGTTTCGCCATCTCGCGCCTTGTAGTCCAAAGACACACTTTGAGCCTTAATGGTAATACCGCGCTCACGCTCAATATCCATCGAGTCGAGTACTTGCGCCTCCATCTCACGGGCCGCCAAGCCACCGCAAACCTGAATAAAGCGGTCAGCGATGGTCGATTTACCATGGTCAATGTGGGCAATAATGGAAAAGTTACGGATATGGCTTAGGTCAGTCACAATATATACAGGTCACAATTGAGTTTGCACTATTCAGTGCGGGCGACACCGCTTTTAACACGGTATAACGCCCAGACATGGGCGCTTTTGATAGCCAAAAAACACCCCCAAATTTGCGGGCAATTCTAGCCTATCCGACACATATAAGCTATCGACTTACTCCCACCACAGGGCAGCGAGATCATTCGACAAAGAATCTGTTAAATTAGAGATTTAAAGGGCCTGTGGTACACCGACCACCGGATTGAGACGACCACTGAACCGGCTCTTGATTATCGATAATCACTGGCTGAACCCGATGATCCAAACGATGGCGATTACTGTGCCCTCGAACCACCAGGCCACCCAATAGCAAACCCGCTACTGCGCCAACAATGGCTACCAGTTCAGAGCCAAACAGCCACTCAGCAAGCAGCATACCAGCGACCATGCAGAAAAGCGGACACAAATACACAAACAAAGATCCACGTACGATCACATGCTCAGGGATACCTATTTCAATATCTTCATGCAAAGAAAAACTATCGGGTGAACGACCCCCAAGTAACACAGGAATGTGGACTGTCTTACCACTCCATTTTGCCACCATACTCTGACCACAACCTTTTTGAGCACTGCAGTTGCCACAAGTAGAGCCTTGTATGGTCTCTACCCAAAGGCAATCCGAGTCAATGGCGACAATTCTTCCAGCTTCTTTAATCACGAGAAACAATTACCTTATAGCGCATCGCCATGATATTACTCATCAATGACAGGCGGTGATTGTAGGGTCGGCATAGCATGAGCGGTCGGCTTCGAAACAATCGGCTTTGAAGTAATCGAGGCGGCAATACGTTGAGCCACTACAGCGGGCAACTCACCTACCACACTGACTGTATG
>JAUVQU010000200.1 GCA_030597965.1 Cellvibrionaceae bacterium | reverse complement strand
TGGCGCAAGAATGTGGTGAGATTTGGTCAGTTGGACAAATTAGCAACGCGGATTTCAAAATTGGAAAAGTTGTTGGCTAAGCTGTCAGCAAAAGATTAGAAAAAATACGTTCAGGATATATAATACTTAGAACTATATTGAGACCAGAGCCATGATGGATATTCAGGAAATTAAAAAATACATTCCCCACCGCTACCCCTTTCTATTGGTGGATCGGGTGGTTGAGTTGGTTTCGGGGGAGAGTATCAAGGCCTATAAAAATATATCGGGCAACGAAGAAGTCTTTAATGGCCACTTCCCTCATACGCCGATATTCCCCGGAGTGATGATTATTGAGGCCATGGCTCAAGCTTCTTCGATCCTAACGTTTAAAAGTCAGGGTAAGACCCCTGATGAGGGCTTAACACTGCTGTTTGCCGCGGTTGACGGTGTTCGCTTTAAACGTCCGGTGGTGCCAGGTGACAGGCTGGATCTGGTGTCTAAAATCACGTCGTCAAAACGTGGAATTACCAAGTTTGAAGTGACTGCGCACGTTGATGGTGAATTGGCCGCTAAGGCTTTAATTACTTGTGCAGAACGACAAATATAAAAATAGATTGATGCGTAGAATCCTGTACAGATAAGTAAGGAATATACCTTGATAGATCCAAGAGCAATTATTGACCCTAGCGCTAAGCTTGCGGACGACGTTTCAGTTGGCCCCTGGTCGATTATTGGTCCCAATGTAGAGATTGGCTCTGGCACTGTTATCGAGTCACATGTGGTCGTGAAAGGCCCTACAGTAATGGGGATAAATAATCACATCTACCAGTTTTCCAGTGTGGGTGAGGATACCCCGGATCTGAAATACAAAGGAGAAGATACCCGTCTGGTTATTGGTGATAACAATGTGATTCGGGAATATGTCAGCATTCACCGGGGTACAGTTCAGGACCAAGCTGAAACTACTATTGGTGATGATAATTTGATCATGGCTTACGCTCATGTGGGTCACGACAGTGTCATCGGCAATCATTGTATTATGGTAAATGGCTCAGCCTTGGCCGGCCACGTGATCCTGGACGATTGGTCCATCTTGTCGGGTAATGTGATGGTTCATCAGTATTGCACTATAGGGACCCACAGCTTTGCGGGCATGGGCGCGGCTATTGTTAAAGATGTACCTGCCTATGTGACAGTGGCGGGTCAGCCAGCCGAAGCAAAAACAATTAATGTGGAAGGTTTGAAGCGTCGTGGTTTTACCAAGCCGCAAATCTCGGCAATCAACAAAGCGTATAAAATCGTCTATCGCCGTGGCCTGAGATTGGAAGAGGCTCTGGCGGAGCTGGAAGCCATTACGGAAGAGAGCGAAGTCATAAAGCCATTTATTGAATCCATTCAGCGATCCACACGCGGTATTACTCGTTAAATCATCATGATTATGGGTGCCTTATGAAGCCTTTGCGTATTGGTATTGTGGTGGGTGAAGCTTCCGGCGACATCCTTGGCTCAAGTTTGATGGATGCCATCAAAGCCCGTAACCCCCATGTGGAGTTCGAGGGTATTGGTGGTGATCGTATGCTTGCAAGGGGTTTCAACTCTTTCTTTCCGCAGGAGCGCTTGGCGGTTATGGGCTTGGTTGAACCTTTAAAGCGATTGTTCGAGCTACTTCGAATTCGAAGAACCATTATTAAGCATTTTATCGATAATCCGCCAGATATCTTTATCGGTATCGATTCTCCAGACTTCAATTTAACCATCGAAGAAAAACTGCGTGCCGCAGGTGTGACAACTGCCCATTACGTCAGTCCTTCGGTTTGGGCATGGCGCCAAAAACGTGTATTAAAAATTGAGCGCGCGGTAGATTTGATGCTCACCTTTTTGCCTTTTGAAGCCAAGTTTTACGAAAATCATAATGTGCCGGTTAAATTTGTAGGCCATACACTCGCGGATGAAATTCCGCTTGAGCCAAATCAGGCGGCAGCTAAGCAGTCGCTAGGTCTTGATGAGAGCAAACGATATGTTGCTCTTATGCCAGGTTCCCGTGGCGGTGAAGTAAAGCTGCTAGGGCCCGATATTTGGGGTGCCGCAGCTATCTGCCTTAAGAGTCAGCCAGATATCAACTTTATAATCCCGGCCGCCAATACTTCTCGTCGCCAGCAGATTGACGAGCAATTAAAAGCTTTCTCTAATCTTCCTGTCACCATTGTTGATGGTCAGTCTCACAGTGTGATGGAGGCATCCGATCTGGTGGTGATGGCCTCAGGTACAACTACTCTGGAAGCCATGTTGTTCAAACGCCCGATGATCGTGAATTATAAGTTCGGGCGATTTTCCTACATGCTGTTTTCACGTATTGTGAAAACCAAATTCTTCTCGTTGCCTAATTTACTGGCAGACGAAGCATTGGTGCCGGAGCTGTTACAAAAGCAGGTGACGCCAGAGATTATCTCAAAAGAAATGCTGAATTATCTTGAAAATCCAGCCAAGGTTGCGGAATTGAAAGCGCGCTTTACCGAACTGCATCAGTCCATACGTTGTGATGCCAGCGCCCAGGCAGCCGATGCGGTGCTTGAGCTGATTCAGAAAAAATCATCTACTCAGGCACAGGTATAAACATCCATGGAACCGTTTATCAGTAGCTATAAAGGTGATCTGGGGGCAGGAGTTGACGAAGTGGGTAGGGGTCCATTGGCAGGAGATGTCGTCACTGCCGCAGTCATACTTGATCCAAACAACCCGATTGAAGGGTTGAATGACTCCAAAAAACTCACCGAAAAAAAGCGTGAATACCTGTTTGATGAAATTTGTAAAAAAGCACTGAGTTTTAGTATTGCCCGAGCTTCAGTTCAGGAAATTGATGAAATCAATATACTTCAGGCGAGCTTGCTGGCCATGAAGCGCGCTATAGAAGGCTTGCCGGTTCAACCAGAGCACGTATGGGTGGATGGTAATAAGATTCCCCGTTGGAGCTATTCAGCAGAAGCGGTAGTGAAAGGCGACAGCCGAGTGGCGGCGATCAGTGCTGCCTCTATTTTGGCAAAAGTTACGCGGGATCGGGAGATGGTGGCCTTCGATGCGCTGTATCCCGGCTACGGCCTCGCAGGGCACAAGGGATATCCAACCAAAGTACATATACAGGCACTGGATGAGCTGGGCGTCACACCAATTCATCGTCGTAGCTTTGGACCCGTTAAAGCTAAATTAGAGCAAATATCTCTCTTTTAAAAACTCCCTTATCGTGGCGCGGGTAACAATGGATGCTTCAAAATAACTCACTACCGCAGCGTTTGTTGACCCGTGTAGAGTCCTTGGGTAATCGCTTACCGCACCCCACCTTATTGTTTATCTACCTCTGTGGCTTTGTATTACTACTTTCGTGGTTCGCTTCTCTGATGGGGGTCTCTGCCCAGCATCCTCAAACCGGTGAGGTTATTCACTCAGTGAATTTACTGAGCGGTCAGGGTCTGGTGCAAATTTTAACTAAAGCTGTGACGAACTTTACCCACTTTGCGCCTGTGGGTACGGTGCTGGTCGCTATTTTGGGAATTGGTGTCGCAGAGTATTCGGGTTTACTGGGTGCGGTGCTGCGTGTAACAGTACTCAAAGCGCCAGCTAAGTTATTAAGTTTTGTGGTGGTGCTTGCGGGCGTGTTATCAAGCCTCGCCGCGGATACTGGTTACGTCGTGTTAATTCCTTTGGCTGCCATAGTGTTCGCCAGCGTTGGACGCAGTCCGATTGTGGGTATTGCGGCGGCATTCGCAGGTGTATCGGGGGGCTTCAGTGCCAATCTTTTAATTGGTCCGTTTGATGCGGTCATGGCGGGCATTACGACTGAAGCGGCTGCTCTGGTGAAGCCAGATTATGTGGTGACTGCTGCAGGTAATTACTATTTTATTGCGGTATCTACTTTATTGATTGCAGGTATAGGCACCTGGGTTACGGAAAAAATAATTGCCCCACGATTTGATGAAACTGTTCATGCTGATGTATCGGATACAGGCCTTTCGGGTAATGACAGGCGCGGTTTAAAAGCGGTAGGTATTGTCAGTTTTGTTTTTATTGGACTGCTATTGGCGAGCCTCTTGCCGGCTGAAGGGTTATTAAGGGGAGTCGACGGCAGTATTTTAAAGTCGCCATTTATCAGCAGTATTGTGGTGATAATCTCACTGTATGCTGGTTTGGTAGGGGCTGTGTTTGGCAAGGTCAGTGGCCGCTTTACTTCGCAATCTGATGTGGTTGTTGGTATGGAAGCCAGTATGGCAGCCATGGCAAGTTACTTAGTGTTGATGTTCTTTGCGGCTCAATTTGTCAATTACTTTTCATGGAGCCAGTTGGGTTTTATCGCGGCCATTGGCGGGGCTGAATTTTTACAGTCGCTGGAATTAAACAGCACATTCTTATTGGTTAGCTTTGTATTACTCACGGCCTTTTTGAATTTATTGATTGGCTCCGCTTCCGCTAAATGGGCGTTAATTGCCCCTGTGTTTGTGCCGATGTTTTTCCTGCTGGGTATCTCGCCAGAAGCGGCACAGGTGGCCTACAGAGTAGGCGATAGCTCAACCAATATCATTACGCCCTTAATGCCTTACTTTGGTGTAGTGGTGGCGTTTGTACAGAAGTATCAGAAGGA
>JAUVQU010000005.1 GCA_030597965.1 Cellvibrionaceae bacterium | reverse complement strand
TTTGCTGAAGCATTGGGACTTTCAGAAGATGTAATGAGGGGCATCTTAGATACCAATTATGTGGATGATCAGGATTATTTAGAGGAGCTGAATAATAGCGGCGAATATAAATCCTATGCAGTATACGGAGATCTAGATTGGGAATTTGCAGACGATTGGACATTAACGCTCGGCCTGCGTTACACCAAGGATAAAAAGGATCATTATCTGCTGGCAGAGGGGCCGGTGCCACCATTGAAGATTTTGGGTAGTGACGTTCCTGGCATTGTTTATATTCGCCCTGAATCAGGCGAGGCATCGATCAACAAACAGGATTGGACGGCCTGGACACCGCGGGCAGTATTAAGCTGGGATGTTAGTGATGATGCCATGTATTACATGTCAGTATCGAAGGGCTTTAAGTCGGGCGGTTATAACAGTTTTGAGGCCGATCAGCCGTTTAATCCAGAATATGTTTGGAGCTACGAGCTAGGAACTAAGCTATCGCTTCTGGATAATCGACTGCAAATAAATGCGGCGGCGTTTTTCTATGATTACCAGGACCTTCAAGTAAACAATATTGAAGATAAGAAAGTGTTTATACGCAATGCGGGTGAAGCTGAAGGGAAAGGTGTTGAGTTTGATGCCACATGGTTGATGGCTGAAGACTGGCGTTTAATACTCTCGGGCAGCTACTTAAAAGCAGAGTATAAGGAGTTCAGTCCAGGCATTGGAGGGGAGCCAGTTGATCTTTCTGGTGAAACCATGCCATTAGCGCCGGACTTACAAATGAGCGCAATCTTAAATTATTCTCAATCGTTAGATAATGGCAGTGATATGGAGTATCGCCTGGCTTACGCATGGACTGACGGGTACTACTTTGATGTTGGCTTTACGGAGAGTGATCCAGACGAATACCAAGAGGCGTATGGTTTGTTGGAGGCGAGCATTGCGTGGACTTCTCCAGACGAGACACTAGAGTTAACTCTTTTTGGAAAGAATCTTGCAGATAAAGAGTACTTAACTTATGCGGGCGGTCTTGCAAAACAAGACCTGGGGGTAGCTATTACTACTGTAGGGCTCGGACGGACTTGGGGCGCTACAGCGGAATATAAGTTCTAAGCTACTCCACTAAAATCGACAAAAAAGGCGCAAAGTCATGAGATGATGCGCCTTTTTTACATTTGCAATTGGTTGTTATGTCCCCATATCGTATGTGGATAGAGGGATAAATAGAGGAAGGTGAAATGTTTAAGCGAGCAGTAAGAGTTTCAACATTATTGGTGTTGATCTCCATGTTGTCGGCGTGTGGTATTAACAATATTCCAACGATGGACGAAGGCGTTAAATCATCTTGGGCGCAGGTGGAAAATCAGTATCAACGTCGAGCGGATTTGGTTCCGAATCTAGTTTCGAGCGTAAAGGGCTATGCCACGCAGGAGAAAGAGACATTAACGGCTGTGGTTGAGGCGAGAGCGAAAGTGGGTTCTATGCAAATAGACGCTAACACTCTTAATAATCCACAAGCCATGGCGAATTTTGAAAAGGCTCAGGGGGCATTAACCGGCGCACTCAGTCGTTTGATGGTGGTAGCAGAGCGCTATCCTGATCTGAAGTCCAACCAAAACTTTTTGACCCTGCAATCACAATTGGAGGGCACAGAAAATAGAATTGCGATTGCGCGCCGAGATTATATTCAGGCGGTACAAAGCTTTAATACCGAGATCAGAACCTATCCCGGCAAGCTCTGGCACAGTTTCTTGTACAGTGATTTAAAAGCTTATGAAGCCTATACGGCCACTGCCGAAAAAGCGGAAGCCGCGCCTGTGGTTAATTTTCAATGATGGTTTGGCGCTCAATTTCAGCAGTACTGATTTTTTTATGCGTGTCATTGGGGGCGTTTGCGGCACCAACTTTCCCAAAGTTAACCGGCATTGTCGTCGATAATGCCGGATTACTTGATGCGCAAAGTGAAGCACAGCTCAGTCAATACTTACAGGGTCATCAAAACGCAACGAGCAACCAGGTGGTTGTGGTAACGGTTAATGATTTGCAGGGCTATGACATTGAAACCTATGGGTATCAATTGGGGCGGCACTGGGGCATTGGCCAAAAAGGCAAAAACAATGGCGTGCTGCTAATCGTTGCCAAGCAAGAGCGCAAGGTCAGAATAGAAGTGGGTTATGGGCTTGAAGGTGAGATCACCGATGCCATTTCTTCCAATATCATTCACGGCGTTATCCTGCCTCAGTTTAAGCAGGCTCGATTTACCAAGGGTATTTTTCTAGGCAGTAAAGCCATTGTTGAGGCGTTGGGAGGCCAATATGTCATGAAAAAAACCAGACAGAAAAAAGCAGGGAGTAATTTAGGCGGATTATTTGTGCTGCTGATTATCATCATGAATATATGCGGTGGTATGTTTGGAGGTCGTGGACGACGTCGGGGCGTGATGCCCATGTTTATTCCGGGAGGTTTTGGCTCGGGTCGCAGTGGTGGTTTTGGCGGTGGCGGCTTTTCGGGAGGCGGTGGCGGCTTTGGGGGCGGTGGCGCCTCGGGGGGGTGGTAAATGACGATGCTTAACGAACAACAACTAGCGGATGTATCGGCAGCTATTGCTCAAGTGGAGTCCCAAACCGATGCTGAATTGGTCACGGTATTAGCGCACAGGGCGGATAATTACTTTTACATTCCAACGCTATGGGCCGCTATCGTTGCATTATTGGTGCCCGTACTGATTAAATTAACTCCGTTGTGGTTGTCAGGTGATGAGCTGTTTACGGTTCAATGGGTTGTGTTTGTGGTGCTTGCCATTGTATTGCGCTGGCAGCCGTTGATGATGAAACTTGTGCCCCGCTCGGTAAAATACTGGCGGGCTTCCAACTTAGCGCGACGTCAATTCTTAGACAATAATTTGCATCACACAGAAGGCGAGAGTGGCGTGCTTATTTTTGTGTCTGAGGCGGAGCATTATGTTGAGATTATTGCCGACAGGGGTATTAGTCAGCACATAGGCAATGATCAATGGCAATCTATTGTGGATAGTTTTATTGCACGGGTAAAAGCGGGTGAGACGCAGGCAGGGTTTATCGAATGTATTAATAGCTCGGGTGAATTGTTAACACTGCATGTGCCAGCAACCCATGAACGCAATGAATTACCGAATCATTTAGTGGTTATATAGACGGCCTAGCGCTATTAATACGGTTTAAAAGGGGAGGCCTCACGCCTCTCCTTTTCCATTGTTAAAGCACTTTTCATCCCAGCTATCTTCCCCCTTGGCAACAACCAAACTTACCATAGAGTCTCCGCTGACATTAACCGCGGTGCGGATCATATCCAGTATTCGATCCACACCGATGATTAAAGCGATACCTTCTACGGGTAGTCCAACTTGCTGTAATACCATGGCTAAGGTGATCAGCCCTACACCAGGAACGCCGGCGGTACCTATTGAGGCCAGAGTGGCGGTCAGGACAACAGTCAGGTAAGCGCTCATACTCAGATCAATCTGGTAGGCCTGAGCAATAAAGGCGGTAGCCACGCCTTGCATGATGGCAGTGCCGTCCATGTTGATGGTGGCCCCCAGAGGCACGGTGAATGAAGCAATACGATTATCAATGCCGAGTTTTTCCTCGGCGGTGCGCAGTGTTACGGGGATGGTGGCGTTACTCGATGCGGTACTAAAGGCAAACAACATAACGGGGCGAATACGCTTGAAGAATTGAACGGGGTTTATCTTGGTCAGGAGCTGAAGTAATAAGCTGTATACGCCAAAGCAATGAAGCAGAAGTGCCGCGATCACAGTGCCGAAGTAGAGGCCGAGATCAATGATGGCTCCGGCGCCAAGGGACGCAAAGAGTTTGGCCAGGAGACAAAAAACACCATAAGGTGCCAGCTCCATCAGAATCATGACCATTTTCATGATCACAGCGTCCATGCGCCCAAACCATTCGGCGATTTTCTTGCCCTCTTCGCCTGATTTGGAAATGGCCACACCCATCAATAATGAGAAGACAATAATTTGCAGCATGTTGCCATCGGCCATGGCCTGGATTGGGTTGCTGGGGATCATATTGACGATGACGTCGCCCAGCGAGGGGGCTTCTTTTGCAATAAAGCTATCGGTACTGTTTAAACCTATGCCCTCTCCCGGACGGATCAGTTCGCCGAGCAATAATGCCAGCGAAATAGCGATGGCTGTGGTCAGTAAATATAACGCAATGGTTTTTCCGGCCATGGCCCCCATGCGGGTATTGTTCCCCAGGCTACTGGCACCGCAAACGAGTGAGACAAAGACAAGGGGGACCACTAAAAGCTTCAGTGAAGCGACAAAAATACGACCGACGACATCGAACAGGCCATTGACCATAAGCTGGTTAATCCAGTGGTCTGGGGTAGCGGCCAGCCAGCCTTGAGTGTTGGCAATATTAATGAATACGCCGACGAATAAACCGGCACCCATGGCGATAAGAATTTTAGTGGTCAGTGACATAGAGCAATACACACTTATTATTTTGGCTTATTAAGGCGTTAGTGTAGCGGTTAGGCGGGGGCGTGTATAAGGCAATTTAATTGCCGTGGATTACAGGCTTGCGCGTTTGTTTTTGTTATAATCTATGACCGCAGGGTGAATGGCCGCGTTCCATTCGCGAGAATGTTTTAATCGAAAATAAATTTATGTCCAGATCTGTTATTAATCCTCCTGCCTTAGCGGTTAAGCAACGCTGGAAGCCGGCATCGACGCTGTGTGGTCAATTGCGCGGGCCGTTGCGGGAGTGGCTGCTGGATGACGGGTCGCTTACCGCCAGGCTGATGGTGAAGAGTGAAGGGCAATTTCGCGTGCAACTTTTACGCCAGTATTGGCACCACGCCAGTTTGTCGGAAACGCGGCTATTAGACATTGCTCCCCGTGCCCGCGTATTGGTGCGAGAAGTCATTCTGCACGGGAAAGATGAACCGTGGGTTTATGCGCGCAGTATTTTGCCTTATCAATCATTACAGGGCCCACTGCGTCGGTTAGGGAAGCTTGATAGCCGTCCGTTGGGAGCGTTTTTATTTTCGCAGCCAGGCATGCGTCGCGGCGCTATACAGGTGTCTTGTTTTCCTGTGGGCTCCAGGAAAATCCCGCAGAATTTATGCAGTGGTGCTTCCGCCTGGGGCCGCCGTTCGATATTTTTTATTGATGGAAAGCCCTTGCTGGTCAGCGAGATTTTTCTAGAGAAGTTCATCAATAGTCTGTAGTTCGCCGTTCTATAAGACCCCCTCACCCGCTACACTACGGAGACTTTAATTTTGGTGTTCAGGGATTTTATTGCTATGTCCAAAATCACTTGGCCGCACACGCAAGAACGCGTGATCGCGTATTGGCGGCTTGCTCGTTTTGATCGTCCCATTGGTATTCTTTTGTTGCTGTGGCCGGCCCTTTGGGGGCTTTGGCTGGCGGCTGAAGGTTTCCCCTCAGGGAAGTTGATTTTTATTTTTGTGTTGGGTGTGGTTCTCATGCGTGCGGCGGGCTGTGTAATAAATGATTTTGCCGATCGCAAAGTGGATGCCGATGTTGAGCGAACCAAAGGCCGGCCTATCGTCTCCGGTTTGGTGCAACCCAAAGAAGCTTTATGGTTATTCACAGCCCTGTGTCTTGCCGCGTTTGTGGTGGTCTTGTTTACCAATGCATTCACCATAAAATTGTCTTTGGGCGGTGTTGCACTGGCTTTTTGCTACCCCTTTATGAAACGTTATACTCACCTGCCTCAGGTGGTTTTGGGTGCGGCGTTTGCCTGGGCAGTGCCTATGGCGTTTGCGGCACAAACCAATGCGTTACCCGCCAATGCATGGTTGGTATATACCGTCGTGGTGATGTGGACGGTGGTGTATGACACCTTCTACGCCATGGTCGATCGTAATGATGATATAAAAATTGGTGTTAAATCGACGGCCATCTTATTCGGAGAGATGGATCGTGTGATAACCGGCTTTCTGCAAGCTTTAGTTGTTGTGGGTTTGCTTATGATGGGCGGTAATTTTGATCTAAGCTGGCCCTACTATGTAAGTGTTGCTGCTACAGTTGGCTTGTTTATTTATCAGCAATGGCTCATTAAGGAGCGTCTGCGTGATGCTTGCTTTAAGGCATTTCTCAACAATAATTGGGTTGGGTGTGCGGTATTTATCGGTATTTATTTTCATTACGCTTTGTCATAAAAGCGTAACAAGAACGCGGTTTAATGGTGTAAATGTTTAATAGCGAAACAGGCTGAGTAGCCATGTCAGAAAAAACCATTTTAATTGTTGATGATGAGCCTGCGATACGCGATATGTTGCGTTTAGCGCTTGAAATGGCAGGGTATCACTGCCTGGAAGCTGAAAATGCCCAACAGGCTTACGGCTTGATTGTTGATAATAAGCCAAATCTTATTCTGCTTGACTGGATGATGCCGGGAACGAGCGGCATTGAGCTGGCTCGTCGCTTAAAGCGAGAAGAGCTGACAGCAGAAATTCCCATTATTATGCTCACTGCAAAGGGTGAAGAAGACAATAAAATACAAGGCTTGGAAGTGGGAGCCGATGACTATATCACCAAGCCATTCTCCCCCCGTGAATTGATCGCTCGCCTCAAGGCGGTGTTACGCCGTACTGAGGTCTTGGATGCTCAGGCGGCCATTACGGTGGAAGGGTTAACATTGGACTCGGCCAGTCACCGCGTCACAATTAATGGTGTGACGGCGGATATGGGCCCTACCGAATATCGCCTGTTAGAATTCTTTTTAACGCATCAAGAGCGCGTGTATAGTCGCAGCCAGCTGTTGGATCAGGTTTGGGGAGGCAACGTCTATGTGGAGGAGCGTACGGTGGATGTTCATATTCGTCGGTTGCGCAAAGCGCTGGGCGATCACGACCGTTTCGTACAAACGGTGCGCGGCGCAGGTTATCGTTTCTCTACAAAAGTTGATGACTCGGCATCATAGACGCTAAGGGCTTCGAGTATGCTTGCGGCTCATCATTAGTCCAGCCATAACTGTTTAGGAATGACGTAGTGAATCGAGGTTTTCAAGCTGAATTAGAGCGAGTTCTTCTCTATACCGCATTTTGTGTTTTGGTGGGCTGGCTCAATGGTTACCTCACTTGGACGCTCGTCATCGGCGGAGCGGGCTATATGGCGTGGACTTTGCGCCAAATATATCGCCTGGATATCTGGTTGCGTGACTCAGACACACTCGATCCTCCAGATGCGAATGGAATTTGGGGCGACATTTTCGACAGTATGTTGCGGCTTCAGAATCGTCAAAAACGTGAGAAAAGCCAATTACAGGCGGTGCTCAACCGCAGCCAGGAAACCACCAAAGCACTGCCCGATGGCGTTATCCTGCTAGATAAAAAGGGTAATATCGCGTGGTTTAATATTGCCGCTCGCCGATTGCTGGGCCTGCATGAGGACGATCAGGATCACCCATTACAAAATTATATTCGACACCCTTCTTTTGGTCGTTATTACGACAGTGGTGAGTATCAAGAGTCTATTGATCTCCCCTCCCCGCATTCACAAGATATAAGATTACAGTATCAGTTGACGGCCTTTGGCCGTGGAGAAAAGTTGCTGGTCGTGCGCGACATCACGCGTATTTATAAGCTGGAACAAATGCGTAAAGACTTTGTGGCGAATGTTTCCCATGAGTTGCGTACGCCATTAACTGTGATTCGAGGTTATTTAGAAACCTTGGCGATGAGCCCGGATTTACCGGATACTATGCAGCGCGCATTTGAGCAAATGGATCATCAGGGTAAGCGCATGACGTCGCTGATCAACGACTTAATTGTATTGTCGAAGTTAGAAACAGACGATGATGTCAGCGCAGATCAAAAGATTGAGTTGTTGCCTTTGCTGAACAGTGTGGTGGCCGATGCCACAGCCCTTTCAGGGAACGGCACCCTGTCAGATGATAAGGCTCATGTCTTTGAGTTGATCTGTGACGAGGGGTTGAAGTTACGTGGGAGTCAGAAAGAACTGCAGAGTGCCTTTTCTAATTTGGTGTTTAATGCAGTGAAATACTCCCCTGTGGGAAGCGCGATTCAGATCAAAGTAAGCAGTAATGAAAACGGCCTTAACGTGGCGGTAAATGACGAAGGCCCGGGTATTGATCCTATTCATATTCCCCGGCTAACAGAGCGTTTTTATCGGGTGGATGATAGCCGTACATCCAGTACGGGGGGGGCGGGTCTGGGTCTGTCGATTGTGAAACATATCTTGTTGCGACACGATGCGCGCTTAGGTATCTCCAGTACACTGGGGCGGGGCAGTTGTTTCAATTGTCACTTTCCGTCTGAGCGCGTAGTTCGATAACTCCTCTTGTGCACCTCTAGACCAACTCAAATAAAATTGACGCTTTTTGCGTGATCACTTGATCTTTTTAAGCTGGATATACAGGGGTTACTTCTCTATCCTTGCCTCATGAATATTACGGAATTCCACAATACGGATGGCATTTGTCGTCGTCGAATCCTCTTACAAAAAAAGACCCTGTCAGAAAACCTGCAGCGGGTTATTGTTGAGCTGGAAGATGTTCAGCATGGCTTCCGATTACAGCTAGATCACGACGGCCGATCAATTTGTGCGATTGAAGGGCAGCCTTTACGCATTCCCTATACGACCTGTCCCCAGGCGGCTATACAGTTAACTCAGTTAATTGGAGCGGCGTTAAATGCAGATGCTGTGCGTTCACAGAGCGCGCCTCGTGACAATTGCACGCACCTCTATGACATGATGCTATTGGCGATTGAACATACCCAGCGCAACGAGCAGCAGTGGCAATACGATGTGGTTGTGCCCAATGAGTTTGGTGATTATCCGTGGGTAGAGGTATATGCCAACCAGCACTTAGTTCACCGTTGGCAGATAAAGCGCGGGGAGCACTTTGGCGACGGGATCTATTTCCCGGAAGATCTCAGGGGCAAGCCACTGTTCAAGGGTTTTTACGCTTGGGCAAAAGGGCACTTTAATGCTGAGCAGCTAGAAGCGGCGCTGGTGTTACAGAAAGGTTTTTTAATTTCTCCTGCGCGGAATATTGATTACGATTACAGCCCGGGCCGCCTTGCTGGAGTGGACAGCAGTAACACAGGTACGTGTTATACCTATGATCCGGTTCGGGTGGATAATGCCGTGCTAATGGAAGGGACGATACGAGACTTTACGAATGAGGAAGAAAACCTCTTAAAATTCCTATAAAAAAGTCAGCCAGAATAGCGAACTTTTTTATAGGTCAGACTTTTTAAATAACCATGACGCCATCACCTTCCACCACGGCACCCTTAGGCAGTTGCGCAACACCGACAGCAGCGCGAGCTGGGTAAGGCTCATCAAAATATTCAGCCATTACTTCGTTTACAATCGGGAAGTTGCTCAAATCAGTTAAGAATAAATTAAGTTTAACGATATTTTGCAGTGTGCCGCCACTGGCTTCACATACCGCACTCAGGTTTTTAAATACCTGATGAGCTTGAGCGGCAAAATCCCCCTCAACTAATTCCATCGTGCTTGGGTCTAGCGGAATTTGTCCAGACAGGTAAACAGTGTTGTCCACGCTTACTGCCTGTGAATAAGTGCCGATGGCTGCAGGAGCATTATCTGTATGAATAATTGCTTTGTTGGTCATGTGAAACTCTTTTTATAATGTGAGATAAAAAATTAGTTTTTTCCGCGACTGACTTTAATTACGGAGCGTAGTGCACGTAAGCGGCGTAAAATATTGGCAAGGTGTACACGGTTCGGAACGCCCACGCACAGTGTAATAACACTGTTATGCGCGTCTCGTTCATCGACGTTGATGTGTTCAATGTTGGCACCAAATTCGGTAATACGTGTGGCTAGCGTGGCGATAATGCCGCGCTCAGAATGTACTTCAATACGCAGATCCACCAAAAATTCACCGGTTACATTGGGCGCCCAGTTAACCAAATGAATCTTCTCTGGATTGCTGCGTACATCGCTGAGGTTGCGGCAGACATCTCGATGTACCACCAAACCTTTACCGGTACTAATGTGCCCAATGATCGGATCGCCAGGGATCGGTCTACAGCAACGGGCAAAGCTAATGGCTAAGCCTTCGGCTGAATCGATCATGAGCGGCGAATAAATATTGGTGCCAGCTTCAAGTCGCTCGTCATTGTCACTTAGCAAGAGGCGAGCGACACCTTGAGCGATGCGATTACCCAGGCCGATCTCCTCAAGTAAAATGTCGAGTGATGGTGTGTTCGTGTCTTTTACTAGCGTATCAATTTGCTCTGTGGTGAGCTCAATAATATTGATGTTGTGCTGTTGCAGCGCGCGCCCAAGAATTCTCTGCCCCAGTTCCACAGACTCGTGATGACGTTGGTTTTTTAGGAAGTGACGAATACCTGAACGAGCTCGGCCGGAGGTAACAAAATTGAGCCAGCTAGGGTTAGGCTGTGCTGTGGGGGATGTAATTACTTTAATTTTCTGTCCGCTCTTTAAAGATTGAGACAGCGGAGCCAGACGATCATTAACTCGACAGGCGACGCAGCGGTTACCTACATCGGTGTGTACCGCATAGGCAAAATCAACGGGAGTAGCACCAGCGGGTAACTCGACAATTTTACCCTTTGGTGTGAATACATAAATTTCATCGGGGAATAAATCAATTTTAACGTTCTCGATAAACTCGAGAGAATCACCTGCGCGTTGTTGCATTTCCAGCAGGCCTTGCACCCATTGACGCGCCCGGGCATGGCTGCCTCCGGGCACATTACTATCGTTGTCATTGGCTTTGTAAAACCAGTGCGCGGCAATACCGGAGCTGGCCATCTCGTCCATTTCTTTGGTGCGGATCTGCACTTCAATGGGCACGCCGTGCATGCCGATTAATACGGTGTGCAGCGACTGATAGCCGTTGGCTTTGGGGATGGCGATATAGTCATTAAACTCATTAATGACCGGCTTATATAAATTGTGCATGACGCCGACTACTCGGTAACAGGTATCAACACTGTCGACGATGATACGAAAGGCATAGACGTCCATAATCTCGCTAAAGGACTTTTTCTTTGCACGCATTTTTTTATAAATGCCGTATAGGTGTTTCTCTCGTCCTGAAACTAGGGCTGTAATGTCTTCACGCTCCAGGCGTAATTCAATGGCGCTTTGAATTTTTGACACCAACTCCTTGCGGTTGCCCCGGGCGTTTTTAAGTGCCGCTTGCAGCATGTTACAGCGCATCGGGTACATGGCATCAAAGCCACGGTTTTCTAATTCCAGGCGCACATCGTTCATGCCCAATCGCTGCGCGATGGGGGCATAAATCTCAAGCGTTTCTTTGGCGATACGGTGGCGTTTTTCTGGTGGCATGGCGCCCAAGGTGCGCATATTGTGCAGGCGGTCAGCCAGTTTAATGAGGATGACACGAATATCTCGCGCCATGGCCAGGGCCATTTTTTGAAAGTTTTCGGCTTGTTTTTCAGCGGGGCTATCAAATTCAAACTGCGTGAGCTTGCTAACACCATCAACTAATTCAGTGACCTTCTCACCGAATTGAGCGGTCATGGCACTTTGATCGATGGGAGTATCTTCAATCACATCGTGCAACATGGCGGCCATCAAGCTTTGATGATCCATATGCATAGTAGCGAGGATATTGGCGACTTCCAGTGGATGCGTGACGTAAGGTTCACCACTGCGACGCTTTTGGTAGATGTGCGCCTGTTCGGCGTAGAAATATGCGCGTTTGACGCTATTGATTTGGTGCGATTCTAGATAAGAGGAAAGCCTATAACTGAGTGACTCGATGGTCTGCATGTTTGGCGGCTTTCCTCTTCTGAGTCCCCTATTGTGGGGAAGAAATTAGAGCTCGACGGCGTCTGGGTCAAGAACCAAAATAGGATCGAACGCAGCTGGCTCTTCTTCAACTTGAGTCAGAATACTTGCGTCTATTAAGCCTGCCTCAATCTCGCGCAAAGCAATAACGGTTGGCTTGTCGTTCTCTGGATCAACCAGCGGATCCTTGCCGCCAGTAGCGATTTGGCGTGCGCGCTTGCTGCTGACAAGCACCAATTCAAAACGGTTAGCAACGTTATCTAGACAATCTTCAACGGTAATACGAGCCATGCTGGTGAACCTTAATATCAATATAAACAGTCAATGCGCGACGAGAAAATTAGAAGGTGGAAAGCCTCTTCTGCCGCGCCTTTAAGGGCATTATATGCCCAAGTACTCTGTCCACCTAATATGGACGAAGCACCTACCTCAAAAGGTCGGCCAGTGTACGCAAAATGATCAATCAGGACAAGAGATCATTTAGAAGGTTTTCATGCTGTTTTTGCTGGTTTTGAAGCCCAAGTCGGTGTGAAATAAGAATGGCTTTGAATTCTTTCAGGGCGATATTGAAGTCATCATTAACGATCAGGTAGTGTCCCTCGGCAAAGTGGCTCATTTCGTTTTTGGCTTCTGCCATACGGCCGTCAATAATAGTGTCGTCGTCCTGACCGCGACCCGATAGGCGACGGCGTAATTCTTCTTGTGATGGAGGCAGTATAAAAATACCAATGGTCTCCGGCATTTGATGACGAACTTGTTGAGCGCCCTGCCAGTCAATTTCAAGAATGACATCAACGCCACTGGCTAGGGTGTCCTTTACCCACAGAGTTGAGGTCCCGTAGTAATTGCCGAAGACCTCGGCGTGCTCAAGAAACTCACTCCGCCCGGCCATCGCGATAAAGTCGTCTTTATCGGTAAAATGGTAATTAACACCGTCTACTTCGCCGGTGCGCATAGCGCGGGTGGTATTGGAGACCGAAACACGAACACCGTCGAGGCTATCAATTAAGGCAGCAACGAGGCTGGTTTTGCCAGCGCCAGAAGGCGCTGAGACGGTGTAGAGAGTGCCTAGTGAGGACATAGTAAAACCTATTATTCAATATTCTGTATTTGTTCTCTCATCTGCTCGATGAGTACTTTCAGTTCAACCGCGGCCTGAGTGGTGTCGCTGACAATCGATTTTGACGACAGCGTGTTGGCTTCGCGGTTAAGCTCTTGCATTAAAAAGTCTAGTCGCCGCCCGACGCTGCCTTTTTGGTTGAGTGCTCGGCGCACTTCGGTGACGTGGGTTTCCAGTCGATCTAACTCTTCATCAACGTCGGCCTTTTGGGCAAGAAAAACCATCTCTTGCTCGAGGCGGTCGTTATCCAGTTCTGCTTTTACTGTTTCCAGTTTTTCTAAAAGGCGTTGGCGCTGGTTAATCAAAATGCCGGGCAGTATTTCACGAACCAATGCCACTTGCTCAAGAATACCATCAAGGCGTTGTTCAATAAGCAGCTTTAAGTCGGCACCTTCACGCCCGCGGTGTTCAATTAAGTTGTCGAGCGCCGCGTTAAAGCCGTTAATTCCCGCTTCAATAATCAGTTTTCGATCAACTTCGCTAGCGGCCAGCATGCCAGGGTAGCGCAGTATATCTAAGGCGGTAACCGGGGCTGTATTATCCAGGGATGCCTCTACGGAATTGATGGCAACTTGAAGTTGGGCCAATAGACCCTCGTTAACTTGAAGCTTTTCTGTGCCTTGCGCCAACTGATAGTTAACACTCACTTCTACCTTGCCTCGGGAGAGTTTTTTACGCATAGCGTCACGCAGTTTAGGCTCGAGTTCACGCACCAGTTCAGGTAGGCGAAAGTGAGGCTCTAAATAGCGATGGTTAACACTGCGAATCTCCCACACGAGGTTGCCCCAGTCGTGTTTGGATTCATGGCGGGCAAAGCCGGTCATGCTTAATGGCATATAGTGCTCCTTCGTCTGGCCGGGGAGCTTGTGGTCGAGAGACTCTCTCAGAGGCGTAACTCGGAACCTGGCCTGCAAATATTTGGATTGCATAAATGGTACCACAGGGTGTGTGGATCTTCGGGTATAATCCCGTGATTCTATTTCCATGAATTTAATCTTTCTAATTGAATACAAAACTACGTATTCAGAATACGCATTTATAGGATGTTTCCATGCAAAGACCCAGTGGCCGTCAGCCAGATCAAATGCGCGATGTGCGTATCACCCGTAATTTCACCTGCCACGCGGAAGGCTCGGTATTGGTCGAGTTTGGCAATACCAAAGTGATTTGTACCGCCAGTGTAGAGGAAGGTGTGCCACGCTTTATGCGCGGTGAAGGCCGTGGCTGGATTACGGCAGAATATGGCATGCTGCCGCGCTCTACCGATTCCCGCATGGGCCGAGAAGCGGCGCGAGGCAAGCAAGGCGGTCGCACAGTGGAAATTCAACGTTTGATTGGCCGCTCACTTCGAGCCGCTGCCGATTTGGAAGCCTTGGGCGAAAACACCATCACTATCGATTGTGATGTGATTCAGGCTGATGGCGGCACACGCACTGCTTCTATCACGGGTGCGAGTGTTGCCTTGGCGGATGCGGTTAGTTACCTGCGAGAAAAAGGTAAGTTAAACGGCGAGCCTCTCAAGCGAATGGCGGCGTCTGTTTCTGTGGGTATTTACCAGGGTGTTCCTGTGTTGGATTTAGATTATCCAGAAGACTCTAATGCTGAAACGGACATGAATGTGGTGATGACCAATGATGGCGGCATCATTGAGGTACAGGGCACGGCCGAAGCGGACCCATTCAGCGATGAAGAGCTTGCTGCGATGCTGGTGCTGGCAAAAAAAGGCATTACTGAATTGGCTCAGTTGCAGCAGGATACGTTAGCTAAATAAGTATCCCTTAAGATAATAAAAAGGCCTTCCACGCGCCACGCGTAATAGAGGGAGGCCTTTTTTTATGCGCGGTATTCTTCAATCGCTCGCCAGCAAGGCTGGCTCCTACGGGGCTGTTTTAATTTGTAGGAGCTTGCCTTGCAGGCGAACTGTTATTTTTCTTCCAGTGCCTCAGTTGTTAGCTGAATACGGCGACGCAGATAATCTTTCTCGTAATTGTTGCCGTGGCCATTAACGGCGGTATCCAGCATTTGCTTAAGAACATCTAAGCGCAGGCGATAAGCCGCTGGATGTTGAGCTTTGTCAGAAGTGCTCAGAGCCATCTCCACTAGGTGCAGCGCTTCAACTGGCTGACCGCCATCGAACTTAGTCTGAGCTCGGGCAAGTAGCGCTTGCACGCCGGCGAGTTCAGCTACGTCGTCATACACGTCGCGGACAGGCACAGGATACAGTTCGGTAGTGCTGTCAAAGTGGAACCAGGTGGCGTAATACTCCCAAATACTCTTTACGCCCCAAGATACCATGCCGTGTTCTTGAGTAAGATCTAAGTGCTCTGGGAGCTTAATATCACGCATCATGTCGTAGACGGTTTTGCCTTCGTTCATGCCTTTAAGGGTTTCGTCGTGAACGTATTGAACGGCGTCACGCATTTTGGTCATGGCATTTCGCAGGTTGTCTTTTCCGGTGATGGCGTCGTGGTGGCTTGGCACAATCATTTCCGGCTCAAGGGCAATTAACTTATTGAGGGAGTTAATGTATTCCATTGGCTTGCGAATTTTTTCGCCGCGCATGGTAAAAATATTCGGGAATTGAGGAAACAGCGGGCCAAAGAAGTCGCCAGTGAATAGTATTTTTTGTTCCGGCAAGAACAGGCTGATGTTGTCGTCACCTTCGGCGCCTGGGGTAGAAAGCACCTGAAAAACTGTTCCGCCCAGTTCAAATTCGTGATCTTCCTCGGTGACTAAAGTGTCTACCGGGATGATCTCGTAAGCTAATGGTCCTGATTCAGGGGGTGTTTCAGGCATCCAGGGAAAGACGATACGGTTGCGTCTCCACTGGTAAGGCTCCATTTGATTTAAGTAGCGATTGGCCTCAATGAACTCACGGTGGGCAATAACCTCTGTGCCATCTTCTTTCCATATTTGTGTGCCGCCAATATGGTCGGCGTGAGCGTGGCTCAGGATAATGCTTTTAATGGGCGCATCGGATTTTTCACGCAGTAGCTGGTAGTGGTCGCCCGCGTTAATTGCGATGCCCACATCGAACAGTACGTTGCCTTCAGGCGTGGTGATCATATGGGTGTTGGCAATCCCTTTGGCCTGGAAAACATTAGGGGCTAATTCTTTAACTTCGACAGGGATCTTATGGAAGCCGCCGGCGACGTCATCATCCATCATTCGGGAGGCGACATTACCGATAACTTGTAGCTGTTTTACGGCGGCGGCCTTTTTGAGGTCCGCTTTATTTTCATCGTCGCTGAGCCAGAAAAGGGCTCCGATAACCACGATAGCGACAATGATAAGAATGGGCTTACGCATGGGTTTACCTCTGACACGTTCAAATTTAATGGGCTTTATTAACTTTAGGTTAAAACTGTTTAATGTGAGCGCATTAATTTAGCGTGAACTGCTTAGGATCTCAAGTGTTAAGTTATTAAGCTTTGTAAATGTACGAGCGGTTTAGGCGAGACTTTAAACGGTGTTGGAGAGCTGAATTTAGCTGGAATCGGCGGTCTATAAACCCAAATCCCCTAGAAGGGAGTCAATCGTCTCTCGTCCTCTTGCGGTGTTTCTCTCGGGGTTGTGCTGCCCAAAGCCCTCCATATCAAGATCTTCTTCGGGCAATTCTTCCAGGAAGCGACTGGGGCTGGTCTCAATCACTTCGCCAAATTGTCGGCGCTTGCCCGCCATGCTGATGTGTAAAACCTTTTTGGCGCGGGTGATTCCCACGTAGGTGAGCCGACGTTCTTCTTCTATGTTGCCCTCTTCAATACTGGCGCGATGCGGCAAAATGTCTTCTTCGAAGCCGACCATAAATACATAGGAAAACTCCAGGCCCTTTGAGGCGTGGAGCGTCATCATCTGCACTTGATCGAGGGATTCGTCTTCGTCTTCCTGACGCTCGAGCATGTCGCGGAGCATCAGGCGATTAATGGCGCTTTCCAGATTGCCATTGCCCTCTTCTGCGTCGTCGCGTTCGATAATGAACTTGATCTGATCGAGCAAGTACCACACATTTTCAAGGCGACGTTCGGCTACCTTCGGACTGCTGGCGTTTTGATGCAGCCAGGATTCATAGTCGATGTCTTCAATCAGTTCACGTAGTACCGGGCTTATGTCTTCGTTTTCACTGCGTACGCCCACATTGAGGATCCATTGAGTGAAACGCTGAATCCGTTCGAGGCTGCGTTTGGGCACATGGCTTTGCAGGCTAACGTCCTGTGCAGCGGCAAATAAGCTGATATGACGCTCAGTGGCAAAGCGCCCCAGCGCTTCAAGCGTGCTCATACCGATTTGGCGGCGCGGCGTGTTGATGATTCGTAAAAAGGCATTGTCGTCATCAGGGTTCACCACCAGTCGCAGGTAGGCCATGATGTCTTTGATTTCCGTCTTGGCAAAAAACGAAGTGCCACCGGAAATATTGTAGGGGATTTGATGCTGTTGCAGCTTAAGTTCCAATAACCGGGCCTGATGGTTGCCCCGATAGAGAATGGCAAAGTCACCAAAGCGGGCGCTGCGTCTGGCGCGCTGGGTAAATATTTCCGTCGCTATACGCTCGGCTTCGCTGTCTTCGTTGGCGCAGCGAATAACTCGCAGTGGCTCCCCCTGCCCCATCTCACTCCACAAACTTTTCTCAATCTCATGTGGGTTATGGGTAATGAGGTCATTGGCGCATTTTAATATGCGGCTGGTGGAGCGGTAGTTTTGTTCCAGCTTGATGACGTGCAAGTTGGGGAAATCAATTTTGAGCAGCGACATATTTTCAGGTCGTGCGCCGCGCCATGAATAAATGGATTGGTCGTCATCGCCAACCACCGTCAATGCGCCGCGGCTACCCACCAGTAATTTAACCAATAGGTATTGGCTGGAGTTAGTGTCCTGATATTCATCCACTAAGAGGTAGCGAATGCTTCGCTGCCAGCGCTCAAGAATATCCGGGTGATCCATGAACAGTTGCGCGGGAATGAGAATCAGGTCGTCAAAATCCACGGCGTTGTAGGCGAGCAGTGCCTGGTTGTAACGTTTATAGATCAGTGCGATTTTTTCTTCGCCGCTGCTGGCGGCACGACTTAGGGCGTAATCAGGGCTGTGCAGGTCGTTCTTCCAGTTGGAAATACTGCTTTGCACAAGGTTCAGTAAATCCGTATCGATATCGCCGTCTTTCATCATTAATTCTTTTAATAATGAGCGTGCATCTTCGGCATCAAAGATGGAGAAACCGGGCTTAAACCCCAATGTTTTGTGTTCGCGGCGGATGATGTTCAGTCCGAGATTGTGGAAGGTTGAAACGGTGAGCCCTTTAATAAGAGGCTTTTTCACTAGAAGTCCCACCCGCTCTTTCATCTCGCGGGCGGCTTTGTTGGTGAACGTCAGCGCGGCAATATTTCGCGCATGAATCCCGCACTCTTCAATTAAATAGGCAATTTTACGAGTAATAACACTGGTCTTGCCGCTGCCTGCGCCAGCCAATACAAGGCTGGGGCCATCGATATAATGGACGGCTTCACTCTGGCGGGCATTCAGTTTGGTCAAGGGATTACTCGGTATAGCAGACATTAAATGGGCGGCCATTGTAGCAACTGGTGAGAGCTTATGAATAGAGAAGATCGTGCTAGTATTATCCTGGAAGCTGCAGTTGGACCATGAAAGTCCACACCAAGGTATTACATATCTTTTTCGCGCCCAACTGCGGTTCTATGATTATTTATATATAGGCGGCCACCGTAGAGTTTTGGTGTACATCGTCGCAACTGTTATAAGAAGAAGTATCTGGGATACAGCTCTATGGTTTTCGGCATCACCGATCTTTTAACCTTGTTGGGGGCCTTGGGTCTTTTTCTTTATGGCATGAAAGTAATGAGCGATGCCCTGCTGGGATTGGCGGGCGATAAGATGCGCAATATTCTTTCGGTCAGCACATCCAATCGATTTTTTGCCCTGCTGACCGGGCTCGCCATTACCGCCACCATCCAGTCATCTTCAGCCACTACCTTGATGGTTCTCAGCTTTACCAACGCAGGGCTGTTAACTCTGAGAGAAGCCATCGGTGTCATTATGGGTGCCAATATCGGCACCACGGCGACCAGTTGGCTGATCGCTACTTTTGGTTTTAAGTTCAGTATCAGCTCAATAGCCTTGCCACTGGTTGGCTTGGGTTTTCTGCTGACGTTGAGCAAGCAGCGACGAAACCAGCAGTGGGGTTATTTCGTTATTGGTTTTGCGGTGTTATTCATCGGACTGCAATTTCTCAAAGAGTCTGTGCCTGATTTACAGAGTCATCCAGAAGTTTTGGCGCTACTGTCGGATTACACCAGTATGGGCTACTGGTCGGTGCTGCTGTTTGTGTTTATCGGTACAGTGTTAACCATGGTAGTGCAGTCATCCAGTGCGACTATGGCTCTGACGTTACTGATGACTTTTGAAGGTTGGGTACCCTTCGACATGGCCGCGGCTATGGTTTTGGGGCAAAACATAGGTACAACGATCACGGCTTATCTGGCCTCGCTGGTCGCCAACTATCAGGCCAAACGTGCGGCCCGGGCTCATTTAATTTTCAATGTGCTGGGGGTTTTGTGGGCCCTGATTTTGTTCTATCCCTTCCTGAACCTGATTGAGGTGGTGATGGAACATCTGGGGGTGGCTTCCGCCCTTACCAACCCAGAGGTAATGCCGCTGTCCTTGTCCTTGTATCACACGATTTTTAACGTGTTGAATACGGTGTTGCTGCTTGGTTTTATCCCGCAGATAGCAAGAATTGTGGAGCGGATGGTTCCGGAGGATCCAGAGCCAAAGGTAGAAATCGATCAACCGATTTATCTTACGGCGACTTCTCTTGAATTTTCTCAATCGGGGATCAAGGCGTTATTCGATGAATCCCTCCGGCTGTTAAACACCGCTGCGTATAAAGCGATAGCGCATGGTTTGAACGTGCATCGGGCTGATCTGCACTCCAATAAAGATCTCGACGAGTTGATGGCGTCCAGAGAGGCGATCCCCATTGATATTCAGGAGTTGTACGCGACCAAGATTAAGTCCATTTACAGTCAGATATTGGAGTATGCCACCGAACTTCAGAGCCAGTTCACGTTGGATGAGGATAAGATCGAGACGATAAGAAACATCCTGATTGCTGACAGGGTATTGGTGCAGACCATCAAGCAAATGCAGCCGCTACACGATAACATCGTACGGTTTATGCAATCGGACAATGAAGTTATTTTGGGGGAATACAATAAGTTCCGCAGTAGAATATTAAAAGTCCTGCGTGAAATTCACTTTGCCAGTGAGTCTGATTTCCCGCTGAGGCATATTCGCAAGGTCGAGAAAGAACGGAAAAAAACGGAAACTCTGGATGTGCTGCTTTCGGGTCGCGTTAATTTGTTATTGATGAACGGGGAAATCAGCCGGGAGATGGCGACGTCCTTGATCAATGACAGTGAGCGGGCAGGAAAAATCATGAGTAACCTCATTGATATCGCCACTTTGCTTTACTACCCACGAGACAAGCTGTTTCATGACATGCAGGAAAAGCAGGAGCCGGGAGAAGACTCTGTTGTTGCCTAGTTGTTGCCTAAGTAATTAATTCTAGCCTGTAGTCATTGCCATGCGTCTGCGCAGAAAAGCAATTTGAGTCGCCAGTGGCAAGTTCTTGGGGCACATGTCTTCACAGCCCAGCAGGGTCATACAGCCGAAAACGCCAGCGTCGTTGCCGATGAGTTCGTAGTAATCCGCGTCAGAGCGTTTATCCCGGGGATCGAGACGGAAGCGGGCAATCTGGTTGAGACCAGCCGCCCCAACAAATTCTTCTCGCATTTGAGTCGTGCCACAGGCGGCAATGCAGCAGCCGCACTCGATACAGCGTTCCAGTTCATAGATTTGTTCCGCCAGCCTTGGCTCCATGCGCTCTTCTATAACATCGATGTTGATTTCTTCGAGCTCTTGATTGTGTACCCAGGTTTCCAGATGCTCAGACATGCCGCGCATCCACTTGCCGGTGTTTACGGAAAGGTCTCCTATCAGCTCAAAACCAGGCAGAGGCGCCAGGACAATTACGTCTGGAAGGTCCTTAGTCAGGGTGCGGCAGGCCAATCCTGGGCGGCCATTGATTATCATTCCACAGCTGCCGCAAATTCCGGCGCGGCACACGAAATCAAACTGTAATGATGGATCCTGTTCTTCCCGTATTTCATTGAGCGCAATGAATAAGGTCATGCCCAAGGCTTCTTCTACTTCAAATGTTTGCAGATGGGAACCCTTGTCCGAGTCGCAGAGGAGCGCAGATGGGTTGTGTCGCAATATTTGTATTTGCAGCATTCTGTGTTCTTCGGCGAGAGGGATATTATTCATTAGAATTTACTTAGCCGTTGATTGAGTGGGCGTAAATGCGGTGGCAGCTTATCCAGAAAAGGCATGAGTGCGGCTTGGTGAGCATGACGATCCGCATCGGGCATAGTGGCGATAATACGATCGATTTCCTGCCGCCTGAGCGCAGACTCTGGGTGCTCAATATAGTCTTTGGCACCATAGCCTCGCCATCCTGGCGGCAGCTCCATGCGCATGATACTCAGGGGTTCGTAGCTTAGCGTTGGTAATTCATCCTTTGCCTCAGACCAGACGGCCAGTGTGCGTTGCATCCACTCGAGGTCATTGCGCTGTGGGTAGTCGTCCCTGTAGTGGGCGCCACGACTCTCGGTTCGTTGCAGCGCGCCAAGGGCAACACACTGGGCAAGTTTGAGCATGCGCGGCAGACGATAGGCCGCGACCAGTTCAGGATTGGGGCCCCGTGTTGCGCTGCGCAGGTTGATATTCCGGCTGCGTAACAGAAGGTTTTGCAGGGTGTTAACGGCTTCCTGCAGTTGATCGCCATGACGGAAAATACCCACTTTTGAGGTCATGGTTTCTTGCATTTGGCGGGTCAGATCAAAAGCGTTTTCTGTGCCACTCGCAAGAGTAAAATTGGCCAGTTGCTGTGTTTGTTTTCGGGCAAATTTTTCAACCAGAGCAGTGGAGACATTGATACTGCCGTCAGCGGAGTCGCAGAAATCGGCAATACTCTCGCCCACAATCATGCCGGCCACTACGGTTTCGGCAACAGAATTACCACCCAGACGATTGAACCCATGTATGTCCCAGCAGGCCGCTTCTCCAACCGCAAACAGCCCGCGAAGACCCTGGCTCTCCCCGTTGGGGTTGGTGCGTACCCCGCCCATGGAGTAGTGTTGGGCGGGCCGTACTGGGATAAGTTCTTTTGCTGGGTCTATGCCCAGAAAGTATTGGCAGATTTCTTTAACTTCCCGAAGATTACGGTCTATGTGCTCACGGCCCAGTAATCGGATATCCAGCCACAGGTGTTCGCCAAAGCGGCTCTTGACACCCTGACCTGCGGCAATGTGCTGTTCCATGCGGCGAGACACCACGTCTCTTGATGCGAGTTCTTTTTTCTTCGGCTCATAGTCCGGCATAAAACGATGCCCATTGGCATCGAGCAGCAGCCCGCCGTCACCCCGGCAGCCCTCGGTGACAAGAATACCGGAGGGGAATATGCCTGTGGGATGAAACTGTACCGCCTCCATGTTGCTCAAGGTGGCGCGGCCCGTTTCCAGTGCGATGGCCGCCCCCATGCCTTCATTAATAATCGCATTAGTGGAGGCTCGATATATGCGGCCGAAGCCCCCGGTGGCTATACAGGTGGCCTTGGCGACATAGGCTAGAATTTCTCCGGTCATCAGATTGCGTACGATAGCCCCACTGCAGCGCCCCTCATCGTGAATCAGCGCCACGGCTTCCATGCGTTCATGCACGGGAATACCCTCGGCGATGGCTCGATTACTCATGGTATAGAGCATGGCATGACCGGTACCGTCGGAAACGTAGCAGGCACGCCATTTTTGAGTGCCGCCGAAATTACGGCCGGTAATCAGACCGTGAGCGGCCTCATTCTCAGAGATAGTTTGTTTTTCCCCATCGACGGTGATTTCGTGATCCCCGCGTTCGACCCGGCTCCAGGGAACTCCCCAGGCGGCTAATTCTCGAATGGCTTTGGGCGCGGCGTGCGTAAACATACGCACTACTTCCTGGTCTGCGCCCCAGTCACTGCCACGTACTGTGTCTTGAAAGTGAATGTCTTCATTATCTCCTGCCCCACCAAGACAGTTGGCCAGACTGGCCTGCATGCCGCCCTGCGCTGCGGCTGAGTGAGAGCGTTTTGCGGGCACCAGGCTTAGAACAATAGTGTCGTGCCCACGTCTTTTAGCGCCTATGGCCGCCCTCTGGCCGGCTAATCCGCCGCCGATAACCAATACATCGGTATAGATGATCTGCATGCGGTCTACTCCTGTTGAACCTGGTGCGAACTGGGCATATAGCGCTCACCGATATGATCCCGATGGTCGTAGCCAAGTTTCATATAGGTCGCCAAAGAAGCGGCTCCCAAAATGAGGAAAAACCCAATGATGCACCACATGGCTGTCTTCAATTTATGTCGTGCTGCTTTGGAACCGGTCAGTGAGGCTGGTCCCCACTTCATGGCGAGTCGGTAGGCCCCTGCCCCAGCATGCAAGTGAGCGCTTAATAACAGTAATGCATACATGATCCAAAAGCGGCCGCTCCAGATTCTGTCGGATGAGGCATAGGGGCCGATATTGTCGGGCTGCACCAGTACGGTATAGAGGTGTGTCGACGCCAGAAAAAATAGCAGAAAACCTGTAATCACCTGCAGATACCACAGGGTGGTATCACTGTGATGGAGACCATTCATATGGAGGTGAAAACGGTGATACTGGCGATAGCTGGAGGGAAATTTTCGCAATGCCAGAATAGCGTGCAGAGCAACGAGTAAAAATATAATGCCGGCAATAGCGGAGACCAGCAGCGGATAGGGCTCGCCAAAAAAATGCTCACCCTCGAACATCTTGGTAACCCAAAGCATGGCGTCTTTGCCGAGCAGGATGCTGGACTCGAAAAACATGTGGCACCAGACAAACACTACCAAGGCCAGTCCGCTGAGGCTTTGCAGCAGATCAAGGCGCGCAGGCCATAGATTGAGCTTTCGGTTCATAGGTGCCTTTGAGTATGTCGTTTTTATTTTTCGGGTCATTCCCCGTCATTGTAAGAAGGCACCATTTTTAGCGGGCGCGCCAGTCACTAGAAATACTAGTACATAGACACAGGATTTTATTGTTCTGGCTCAAAAAAATAGATGTCAGGACGGTGCTTATGGGCGAGAAAAGGCTCATTAGCCAATCGCTTCGTGTAAACACTGATCTTCAGCTATTATTTAAAAAAGTAAAAATGAGTGACTTAGGTCAATCGATTAAGCCTATAACGGCAGTACTGTTGGGCTAGTGGTGGGGGGTATTAATAAAAGTGCCCTGCATCATCAATTAAGGGGATAGCGGAGGGGAAATGGATACACACGTGGGTGAGGTTGTCTCAGTAGATGGCATTAGTGTTGTTATAAGGTGCTTTGAAAATGCAAGCAAAGCCACGGTTTTGCACAACGGGGAAAAATACAAAGGGGTTGCTGTCAGGGGCGGCCTGATTATCAGACGTGAATCTAAAGATATAGTTTGCTCCATTGAAAGCGAGTGTCTAGAGGAAAGCAAGTTCGAGGCTGACAGCGGAGAAACTATACGCACCAGAAAGGTTAAAGTTAGGCCAGTTGGGTACATTCAAGAAGGTATATTTTATCAGGGGATTAAGCATCTTCCTATGATTAAAGACCCGGCCTACCTGATGTCAGAAGCCAAAATTAGTTTGGTATATGGAAGTGGAGAAGATAAGGGTTTCGTGATTGGGAAATCCGTCGCAGAGGGACTTCCTGTGTTTGTTCCCTGGAAAAGTTTTTTTAATACACATATCGGAATTGTAGGTAATTCAGGAAGCGGTAAATCTAATACTCTTGCTAAGTTATACACAACATTATTTGACAACAAAAAAGATTATTTTTCAGATACAAGTAAGTTTTTGATTATAGATTTTAATGGTGAGTATAGTAATGAGCAGCTAACTGATGGAGATAATAAAAAAGTTATTCGGCTGAATACTCGAAATGATAATGGCGATAAATTTTTATTAAATAAAATAGAATTCTGGAATAAAGAAACATTAGCCATCCTTTTTAAAGCGACCACTAATGTTCAGGCGCCTTTCATTAATCGTTTAATTAACGGAAGGGAGATTTATGGGGACGGTAAAGCAAGCTTAAAAATATATATCAAAGACACCTTTCGTAGAGCTTTTGTGTCGGCCAGTCAAAAAAGAGAATCTATTGAGTTGCTTAAATCGATTGCTCATGCTTTGGGGGCGCCGGATTTAATACGCATTTTAAATAAAGTGGTTTGGCTAACAAATAAAAATAAATTTTATTATCCGGGTATATATTTTGATGGAAGGGAGGATGAGTATAACAAGGTTTTTTATGCGGATGTTGATGCTTTAAATGTGCAGAACCTCGATGCTTTTGAAGAGTTTAAGTTACGAGTACATCTTCAGCTTATTAATGATCTTGTGCGCGGCTTTGTTCACTTTGATTATATTCAGCCACTGCTCAAAAGAATTGACTCGTCACTTGCCTCTTTTAGAAGAATATTTTCAGTGGTCGATACAAGTATTGAAGATCCAGCGTTAACTGTAGTTTCACTTAGAGAATGCAGCCAGGAAGTTAAGAAGGTTGTTTCTTCGCTGCTGGCCAAAAGATATTATGAGCAGCATAAGCTTGTCGTTAAAAACCCACCGGATAAAACGTTTCATCTCATTATTGATGAAGCACATAATATTCTTTCAGAGCAATCTACACGTGAAAGCGAGGGATGGAAGGATTACAGATTGGAGTTGTTTGAAGAGATAATAAAAGAGGGAAGAAAATTTGGCTTTTTCCTGACTCTGGCCAGTCAACGCCCGGCGGATATATCCCCCACTATTATGTCCCAAATACATAACTTCTTTATACATAGATTGATCAATGATGAAGACCTTCGATTGATTGATAATACTATTGCTACGCTTGATGCCTTGTCGAAAAGTATGATCCCAGTACTTGGCAAAGGTTGTTGCATCGTTACTGGTACATCTTTTGATCTGCCGCTTGTGGTGCAGATGGATTTACTTGATAGTAATTTGCGGCCTGACAGTGCCGATGTGGACCTAGGCGCGCTATGGAGCTAAATTTCCAGGGACGAGTGAAATTTAGTTTGTTGCCTGCAAATATTTGACATGCATGCCGCTAAAAAGGTCGTTAGAGCTTTATTGAATTCTTAGCACAAGAAACCTGTTGGGTTAGTGGATGTGCTCCTGCGAGCCTCTATAGCTCAGTGCCTCGTGTAAATGTTGGTTTTCAATTTTTTCTGACTGTTCTAGGTCGGCGATGGT